>JAYVJH010000467.1:0-8221 GCA_043769455.1 Runella sp.
TATCACACATTAGATTTGTTATTTAAGTCTTTGATAAACAAAAATAACACCCCTGCTGGTTTTTACAAAGCCAGCACCATATTTATAGCACTACCAAAAAGTGGTGTCAAAGCCTATTTTTTTGTGAGATAAAATCATAAAAATTAAGTTGTTTTTAAGGTATAAAATGTAGTTGGTTACTTTATTTTCCGCCTCCTCGATACCCTCAGCCGCAGACCGTTGAGTAGCAGTACCTCTTTGGAGTTTGAGGCACTGATGTAGTCTCTACGCACGAGGTGGCTTTTGCTGATACGAACGAAGAGGTCGGCAGGGAGTCCTTTTTCAAAAAGACCGAGTGTTTTGGCATACAGCACTTGGCTGCCATCGTCAAAATGTAGAACGGTATAGTTGCTGCAACCGCTCATCAAAACCAATCTGTGCAACGGATGCAGTACTTTCACAACAGGAAATGCTGGGTATAATGACATGGTAGATGGGGTTTATTTGCACAACAAAGTTGGTAGAAATACAAATAAAAGCCATCAGCACCTTCAAAATTTGCGCTTATTTCGAATAACTGGTCAAAATGAGGCGTTTTTTGGTCGGTGGTTTTTTTGAGGGAGAGTACTTTTAGTGTTTTGGGTCGTTTTGAATTTTTTAGAGGGCGTTTTTGTTTTATCAAAAACCACAAAAAAATGAATGCTTTACGTCAATTTATTAGTGCATCAGACAGCGATTCGGTGCTGATATCACTTCCTGTCGAGTATCGTCAGCAACGATTAGAAATTATTATTTTGCCAGTTGCCGAGCCATCAAAAGAAGACAAACTACTAAAACTGATGGACGAAATGGCGGACAAAGCACATAAAAGAGGGCTTACACCTGAAATCTTAGAACAACTGCTGAACGAAGAATGAAAAGAAATCTTGTTCTTGATACCAATGCGCTCGTTAGTGCTGCGCTATCAAAAGACTCCGTTTCGGGTAGGGCTTTCAGAAAAGCGATAACTACATTTTCGATTGTTATGTCTTCAGCCTGTTTCGATGAGCTTGTTGAGGTTATTTTAAGACCAAAGTTTAGAAAGTACCTTGACATTTGAGATACCCTTGATTTTGTAGATAATTATAAAAACATGGCTGCTCTAATACCAATTATTCATAGCGTTACAGACTGCCGAGACCCAAAAGATGATAAATTTCTGGACCTTGCTCTTGCTGCGTCTGCCCAGTACATAATCACTGGCGATACTGATTTGTTGGTTTTGCACCCTTATCATGACATTGAAATCATTACGCCTGCTGATTTTTTGGCGTTATGAAATTCAAGTAACTAAAAATAATCAACCAAACTAAAATCTATTCTCATGCTCACCATTCAGATAGATGATGCTCAGTTGGAGCAGCGTATCATAGAAAAAGCCAAATCAATCGGCCAAACGGCTCAAGAGTTTTTGAGAGATTTGGCCGTGCGAGAAACTACAAAAAAAGATAAGCTACCTTTTGAGATACCTCGGCTCGATTACCGAAACCATATCTCAATTATTGATTATGACATTGAAGATGAAGAAGAACTCCTTGCGGAGGACACTTCGATGCCTTTGTTTGCTCATATTACAGACTCTGCTAAATATGTTCATGACGTGCGTAGAAAACCAAGAAATTAAATTATGATTCTCGTTGATACAAACATTTTGATTGACTATTTGAGAGGCGTAAAAAAAGCAGAGGATTTCGTTCAACGTCAAGGAAAAACTAATTTAGCCATTAGCACGGTTGTAGCTATGGAATTATACCAAGGTTGTTTGAATCGGCGTGAGTTTGCTACTATACGCAAGGAACTGGTAGGTTTTAATGAAATTAAGCTGAATAAAACTGTCGGTGAGGTTGCACTCAAATTAAGTGAACAATTTGCACTATCGCACACAATGGGCATTCCCGACACACTCATAGCCGCCACGGCTTTGGTCTATGACCTCGAACTGCATACTTACAACCTCAAAGATTTCAGTTTTATTGCTGGCATTAAGGTTTCTAATGACTTAGATTGATGCCATTCCGTGGTCTGTGTCTCACAGACCAGAGCGATGTCCTGTGGAGACACAGGCCATGGAGCAGATTAGAAAAAACGCCAAAACCTTCTCACTTTTTACCAGTTATTCGAAAATTAGACCATTTTCAGTAACTTCGTAGGGCAATTCAGTTTTTGCGCTTACTTTTGGTTATTCAATGAAATCATTTTTCAACAATCCATATCAACTTCTCAAAATCCTAATTTTGAGCGTATTACTTGTCCCCCTTCAGGGGTTGGGGGTTTTCGTAATCCCTCTCCAGGCCCAGCCATTGCTACACTGGCCAACGATACGCTACACCGTCAAAGACGGCTTGGCTGGTATGCAGTGTATGTCGGTATTTCAGGATAGGCGTGGGGCGGTTTGGATTGGTACAAAGTCGGGGCTGAGTAAATTTAACGGCGAAAGTTTCGAGAATTTTACCATCAAAGACGGCCTATTTCACCCCGAACCCGTTATTTTGGGGCAAGACCCACGGGGCTATTTATGGTTGTACTGTAATTATTGGGGACTGATGCGGTTTGATGGGCGAGATTTTAAACAATACCCCATCAAAGGGCGAGACTTGGCACCGCATTTAGAAGCCGATGGACGTATTTTGATGCAAGACGTTCATAACAGGTCAAAATACTATCGGTTTGTGGCCGATACATTGCAGCCGCTTACTTTCAAAGGTATATCGCCAGCCATGCAGCAAACGTTTACTAACATGATGCCCACCAAAGATAAAGATAGCTACTTGTTTATAGCAAAAGACAAACTATATAGCTATCAAAACCAACGGTTGAGCATCCTCAAAACAGGGCATTTTGCGTTGCATAATGGTGCGCAGCGTTTGATTTATGGCCATAATATTGTTCATTTAACAGAGCCAAACGGCAACCAGATTGCTTATATTTGGAACGGCCAGGCACTCATAGAACTCATGCGGCTCAATATCAATGGCCAAATAACCATAACCACAACGCTACCCTTCGACTATGTGTTTAACTATTCTAATGGCAAAACAGGTCAAACCTATTTGCTCGAAAAAAACAGCCGAAATCACAGCATCATCGACCCTAATGGGCAGGCCAACGATGTGTCTTATCAAGATTTGCCCAACAAGCCCCAAGCCATACGTTACATAGCCACCGAAAAAGGGCTAATTGGCTTGGTTCGCAATGGTTTTAAGAGTTTTGCAGAGGCCGATATACCTTATACTTGGAGTGTAGTCGAAGACAAACGTGGCGATTATTATTTTTTAAATTTTCAACACTCGCTCCAAAAATACGATGGCCGTAGCCTCCAAAATATTGATAACTATCCCAACAAATCCCAAATCGCTAACAACTGGTACTATCATGCTTTGCGAGACAAATGGGGGGTCTTATGGCTACCAACAGTAAGCGGCATAGTGCAGTACGACAACCAAAAATGGGTGCATATATTGAGCAAAGACAAACCACTTGCCTTTGCATTGGCCGAAAACAAAAACCAGAACACCATAGCCGCTTGTACCAACAACGGCCTGCTACTCATAGACAGTCGGCCACCGTTTAGGCACCGATTGCAAACAGGTAAAGACACTATTTTTTAGGATTTGATATCGTGTGTGGCTATCGCCCCCGATGGGGCTTATTGGTTGAGTGGCTATGGCGTAGCTCGCTACGACTCGCTCAAACACAATACCAAAATATACAGCCGAGGCAATAAAAAACTAAATGTAGATACTATTATATCACTTTTTTTTGACAACCAAGGCACGCTCTGGGCTGGCTCTTGGGCCAAAGGACTGTTTAGGTTCAATGTCCAAAAAGATGTTTTTGAGCCTGTATTTGGGCGGTGGCTCAAAGGTATGATACCGTTTGTCGAACAATTAGACTCTGACCACCTGCTCGTTGCCGATGGCTTAAATCTCTATTCGGTTTCGCTCAAAGATACCGCCGATGTGCGCTGTTTCAATCATCACAATGGTTTTATGGGCTTAGAAACTGGCCAGTTGGGCAGTTATCGAGACTCAAAAGGGCAAATTTGGCTCACCTCAGGCTCAGTGCTGTCGGTCTTGAACCCTACCCAAATACTACCAACTTCGCAGCGGTTGGCCGTTGGCTTTGTATCAGTAAGCCGTAGAGACTCGCTACCTGTGAGAGTTTCGTTTGTTGGCCAAAACCAAACCATCGAGCTACCATTTGGCCAAAACACAGTTTCGTTTACAGTCGAATCGTTGGGTGAAGACAAGCCCTTTAAGACACAATATAGCTACCGAGTAAAAGGTTTTATGGACGAGTGGTCGGCTTGGCAAATCCAAAACGTAGTGATGCTCACCAACCTGCCCAATGGTACTTTTACGGTTGAGGTCAAGGCACGGCGTGGTGTGCTGGTAGGCGAGTCGGCGGTGGCAGAGTTAGATTTTGTAGTAGCGATTTGGTTTTGGCAATCGCCCAATTTTTATAAATATGCGGCGGTAATTATAGCTGGTTTGTTGTTGTTGGCTTTGTATTTGAGCCATCGCCACCGCCAGCGATTTATCGAAAACCAAAACCAAAAAAAGCAAATTAACGACCGAGAGCAAGAAGTACGGTTTTTGCAGATTCAGACCATTCAGGCACAAATGAACCCACACTTTACGTTCAATGTACTGAGTAGTATTCAGCATCTTATCGAAATAAACGACACAGAGCAGGCCAGTGCCAATATTCTCAAACTTTCAACCCTGATGCGTAGCTATTTGGAGGCTTCGATGATAGGAGACGGCAAAAGTGAGTCGCTTTTCAAAAACGAAATTACGTTGGATAAAGAAATAGAGCTGATACGAATGTATGTTGAGTTTGAGCAGCTACAATACCGAGACAAATTTGAGTTTGAGATTGATATTGACCCCACGCTCATCACTAACAACTACCGTGTGCCGCCACTGATACTCCAACCGTTTGTCGAAAATGCCATCAAGCACGGTCTATTTAACAGAAAAACCAAAGGATATTTATGGATTAGATTTGTAAAAATAGGCGACGAAACACTACAATGTATCATCGAAGACAATGGCGTAGGCCGTCAGCGAGCCGCCGAAATTCAGCAAAATTCAATCAAATCTTACAAGTCAAGAGGTATGGAATTAGTGGCTCGAAGAGTGGGTATTTTGAACGAAACAGGATATAATATTGACATTCAAATCAATGACAGACCCAACGGCGGCACAGTCGTTATGGTCTTTATTGGCTATAAATAAAAACATACATGAAAACGATTATTCTCGAAGACTCGGCCTCAGACTTAGAACTACTCAAAATCTTACTGGCCAAACACTGTCCTGCCGTTGAGGTAATTGGCGAAACGGGGAGTATCGACACTGCACTCGAACTTATCACCATGCTACACCCAGAGTTGTTGTTTTTGGACGTAGAAATAATGGGCCGAACCAGTTTTGATTTGTTGGACCAGCTTCAAAAGCTACAAGTTCCTTTTGACTTTGAAATAATTTTTATGACTGGCCACAAAAACTATGATTATGCTACGGCGGCTTTCTCGTACTCAGCCTTAGATTTCTTGACCAAAGTCATCGACCCCGCTCGGCTCAAACAAGTAGTAGATAAGGCTTTGACCAAAACCAACCCTCAACAATATACACAGCAGTTACGGCTATTTATGGACTTGATTCGAGCCACCGACACGACCGATGCACGCATGGCCGTCAATGTAACAGGCGGTGCAGTTGAGTTTATAGACGTTGCCTCTATCAATTATTTAGAGGCCGATGGTGTCATCACTATCTTTCATTTTACCAATCGCTCTACTACTCTCAAAGCAACTCGAAATTTGGGTCATTATGCCAAAATTCTTACTCAAAACAGTAATTTTATTTCTATCAGCAACAGCTTGCTTATCAATTATAAAGAATTGCATAGATACACACATTCCGATACAACAGTAATACTCAAAAACGGCCAAAAACTACGTGCTTCACGGAGAGATGGACAGGAATTGAACAGTTTTATGAAAGACAATCCCATAGCCAGTAGTGCCAATTTATCGTTGTTTAGCAGGCTTTTTAGGCGATTTTTTGGCAAGTAACACTATTGTCGTAGTGCCTCAATTTCAAAATAAAGTGGTGAATAAGCAGGTATTGTGCCTTTCGGTCCGTTTTTATAGCCTAAGTTCGACGGAAAAATAACGATTCCTTTTTCACCATATTTGAGTCTATAAATGGCATCATTAAAACCCTTTACTACACTTGCGCCTACGTTGCTTGTGGCTGTGTCGGCCAGCGTTAGGCTGAGTGTCGATGTAAGAAGTGTAGATGTAGCAACGGGGTCAAACTGTCTGCCGTTGCTTACCAAGCGGCCTACATAGTTTACTTTTACTATTGCACCAAACTTAATTTGAGTCGAGTCTTTGAGTATTTTTGTTTTCACAAATCTAATACCATTGGTAGCTTTCTCGGTTACTTTCAGTCCCCTCGATGCGATATAGTCTTCTATTTGTTCGTCTTCTGTTCTGATTTTTTCTACCACAATGTCATAGCGAAGTGGTATATAAAGTGGTGCCAGCAGCGAAGCCTGAACGCTGTTGCGGAGTGTCCACGGTACAAATAACGATACTTTATCGCCTTCCCGTAGTTTTTCTACGCCTGCTTGCATGAGTTCTTCCACGGCTGGTACAACTGCAAAACGATAGCCTTGTGCAGGCTGCTCGGGCGCACGAATATATACAAACGGCAAGAATGCAACAGAACTGTCTATAACAACGCCGTCAAACCGCCGTGCTACATAACTAAGCGTAACTTCGTCGCCGACTTGGGGTTTTTGAGCCGTTGCGTTTTTGTTTTGAACAAAATAATACAAGCCCGATAACGTACTATCGGCAGGTATTTTATTGACTTTTAGATAATTACGAATCTCTATCGCATTGTCTTTGGTTTTTCGGGCTGCAAAGGGTTCTTCGGTTTGCTCGCATGCACCGACTATTGCACAGGCAGACAACAGAATATAAATACTTTGTTTTTTCATAATATTTTTATTGTAAAACAATGAACGAGCGAATGTTAAAAACTCGCTCGTTCATTGTTTTGGTCATTCACAATTATCTACTTGATGGCATTTGTGGGTTGCCTTGTTGTGGTACATTTTTCTTGATGTCCACCAGTTCTATATCAAACAATAAAACGGCATTGGCTGGAATAACGCCTGGTGAGCCTTGCTCGCCATAAGCCAACGACGACGGTATGATGAGCGTTGTCTTGCCGCCTTTGCTCATAGTCTGCACACCTTCGTCCCAGCCTGGTACTACTGCACCTACGCCTATCGGAAAATCGACTGGCTTGCCGCCTTGTTTTTCTGAACTATCAAACACTTTACCGTCAAGTAGCATGCCTTTGTAGAGTACCGTAGCAATCTGGCCTTTTGGAATAGCTGGCCCAACTCCTGCCTTACGAACAATGTAGTGCAAGCCCGATGCTGTTTTGATGGTTTTTAGGCCATTTTTAGCAATATAGTCATCAATAATCTTGGCATCAACAGCCAACTGTCCACCTTTTTTGAGTTCCATCGCTTTCTGAAACTCGGCTTCGGTCTGAATGTCCAATACTTTGACAATATATTTTACATCAGTACCTTTTTTGATACTTGGCGGCATTGGCTGGTTCATTTTTGCAAAAAGAGTATCGGCATTTACAAAAAACGTAACGCTGTCGCCTTTGGCTGTTAGCATCAGGCCATCTTCAAAACTACCCTTAAACGGCGCAGCTTGTAGCATCATTTGTTGTGGGCGGCCTCCACCTTGTACTTTACTGTCAAATAGTACTGAATCTTTGTTGTTTTTTATAACAAGATTCAAAGACATTACCTCGCCGATTTTGGCTTTACGGGCATCAGAGTTTTGGTCGTGAAATTGGTATTTGAGGCCAGTGTCTGTTACACTGACACGGTTACAGGCAGCAAAAACTATAACTGAAAGGGCAATCGCTGAAATTGATTTTAAATTCATTGGTAATAGATTATGATTGGTTTATTGTTTGTTTGTAAATATTTTAAATACATATCTAAAAGTAATGCAGTATTTTAATTTTTATAACTTACTGACTAACAGCATTGTATTTAACTCATGACACTGTACTATGTACTCACGACTACTTAGCTTTTTGGTTACGCATTCGTCAAGCAAAATTTTCACTTAATATTTCGGTTGATTTAAACA
>JAYVJH010000468.1:0-1543 GCA_043769455.1 Runella sp.
GCCATGGTCGCCTGGGCCATACAAGTCTTGTACTTTTGGAATTGCGTTGAAGCCTCTATCGAACATTGTCGAAGAATTGACATCGACCGAAAACCCACGTTTGTCTTTTGAGCCACGTTTGGTAGTGATGAGTATGGCCCCGTTTTTTCCTCTAAAACCATACAAAGCCGAGGCAGAAGCACCCTTCAAAACAGAGTAGTTTTCGATGTCGTCTGGGCTAATATTCCAAGTGTCTGAGTTGATAGGTACGCCATCGACCACATACAGTACGTCAGTGTTGCCACGCAGTATAACTTGTGGGCGGCGCATCATTTCGGCACTCATACCGATTGTCAAGCCTGCTACTTTTCCTACCAAGCCTTGAATAGGATTTGGCTCACGTGCTTTGATGGTTTGGCTTGCATCAATGCTCTGAATCGAAACGCCCGTGCGGCGTATGTCTTTTTTGATGCCAAGTGCCGTTACAACTACTTCTTGCAACTGTCTGTAATCTTGCCCCATTTTTACATTGATAATGGTTTGGCTACCAACGGTTACTTCTTGAACTGTGTAACCGACAAACGAAAAAACCAATTTGTCGGTGGCACTGGCAGTAATTTTGTAAGTGCCGTCGGCATTGGTTGTGGTGCCACGAGTGGCTCCTTTGACCAATACGTTTATGCCTGGCATGGGTAAGCCGTCGGCATTGTCAGTAACTCTTCCCGAGAGTAGTACGTCTTGGGCATTGGCCGATATTGACGTTATAATCAATACAACTGCAATGGCCAACAGTTTGAATAATTGTAGTTTCATAAGTAAGTTTTTGTTAGAGTATTGTAAATCGGCACAAAATTACTTGCACACTTTAACCTCATTGTTACTCTAATTTTAAAATATCGTGAAGAACTGACGCAGAAACTTAATAATTTATTGAACTACTGGCAATGACCTAAATAATACCTTTGTTGGGTAATTTATAATAAAAATGAAAAAATACGACTTGATTATGGTTGGTGGTGGAGCGTTGGGTGTTTTTCATGCTTACCATACTTTGCGGCTGGGTCTTAAAGTGGCCTTGTTTGAGCGAGATAGCAAACCGATGAGTGCAAGTGTTCGCAATTTTGGCCAAATTGTACCGTCTGGAATGAATACCCACTGGCAGCGGTTGGGGCGGCGTAGTTTGGCTATTTATCAAGATATTCAACAAAAATTTGATATAACGGCTCGCAAAAACGGTACCGTTTACATTGCCTCAAACCTCGAAGAGCAGACCCTTATCGAAGAACTGGCAACTATTAACAAACAAGAGGGGTATAGTTCAGAACTATTGACCAAAACCCAATGTCTGGATCGCTACCAAGGTCTCAAAGCTGACTATTGTGTAGGTGGGTTGTACTTTGCTGACGAAATCACGCTTGAGCCACGGGTGGCTATTGGCCAAGTTATAGAGTATCTGGCAGAACAAAAAGAACTGTATTATTTTCCGAGTCAGACCGTAATTGATATACAAGAAAACAGGCAAGAGTGTGCAGTAATACCAATCAAGGGCAGATTCATGCTGCCG
>JAYVJH010000469.1:0-6766 GCA_043769455.1 Runella sp.
AAAAATTTTGCTCCGACAAGGTAAAATAGAGAAAGCGATTGAGATGTACGAACAATTAATTTTGAAAAAACCAGAAAAAAAGGCGTACTTTGCAGAAAAGATCAAAGAACTAAGCGAAGGATAATTGATAACCGCACGGGCGACCCCGTGATAACTGATAACTAACAATGTTTACTGTATTTACTGTTTTTATTGGCATTATTGCCGTGTTGCTAATTGGCGTTGTGCTGATTCAAAACTCTAAGGGTGGTGGTTTGGCTGGCGAGTTTGGCGGCAGTGGAGCTACCCAAATGTTTGGTGTTCAAAAAACAACAGACCTCCTCGAAAAAATCACTTGGGGCCTGGCCGGTACGATGTCTATCTTGGCGTTGGTTTCAAATTTGTTCATCGGTGGTCCAACAACCGAAGGCATCAATAGCGTAAACGTCGATAAAGCTCAAAGCAAAACCGTTGCCGCACCAGTTGCAAAGCCCGTGATTCCTGCACCGCAAGCACCTATCAAAAAATAGTTGCAGAATCAGTATATTTTCTTAAAAAAAACGTACCTTTGCGGCTATGTTTCACAGGAGGACGTGTTCCTCTGTTAGCAAACACACACAAAACAAATGGTAAAAATACGCTTAGCACGTCGAGGACGTAAAAAAGCCGCCATGTACGACATCGTCGTGGCCGATTCGAGATCACCACGTGATGGTAAGTTCATCGAAAAAATCGGGGCATACAACCCACTAACCACCCCCGCATCTGTAATTCTGAACGTTGATAAAGCCGTAAAATGGCTTATGAATGGCGCAGAACCAACAGATACCACCCGCTCAATATTGAGCCACGAAGGTGTAATGCTAAAAAAACACCTACAAGTAGGTGTAAGCAAAGGCGCAATTACACAAGAAACAGCTGACGAGCGTTTTGCAGCTTGGAAAGAAGACAAAGCAGGACGTGTTACAGGTAAGAAAGACGACTTGGCCAAATCTGCCGCAGACTTGAAGCAAAGTAAGTTTGAAGCCGAGCGCAAAGTAAACGAAACCCGTGCCGCCGCCATTATTAAGAAAAATACCGTTGAGGAAATAGTCGTAGAAGCACCAGTCGAAGCTGCCGCCGAGGTTGTTGAGGCCGTTGCAGAAGCACCTGTTGAGGCTGCCGCTGAGTAAAAATAATTCATTTATTGCAAAATAAGCCTGTCGCAAGCAGGCTTATTTTGTTTTGTAATAATTCCAAAATATTACTAAATTATCATAACGGCAAACCGTTAAAAATTTAGTATTTATTCAATCATTCATAGTTCTACATTATTGCTTAATTACAATATTTTTCGTTATTCGTTTTTCACTATTCACTACTCATAGTACCAAAATGCAAAAAGAAAACTGTTATCAGGTAGGCCATGTTACCCGTACACACGGGCTAAAAGGCGAAGTAACTATTTTTTTAGATGTGGACTCAGCCGCAGACTATGCCGAAATGGACTCGGTACTGCTCGAAACCAAAGGCCAATTGATTCCATATTTTATTCAAAATATCAACATTCAACGAGACAGCAAAGCCATTGTTAAGTTTGAGGGAATAACAACGATAGAGCAAGCAAAGTTATTGGTAGGCTCAGTTTTGTTTTTGCCCGAAGACGTTTTGGACGAGTTGGACAATACCCAATTTTATTATCACGAAATAATTGACTACCAGATAGTTGATGTAAAACAAGGCGAACTGGGCAAAGTAGCAACGGTCTATGACTTACCCAATCAAGACCTAATAGCAATGACCTACCGAGGCCGTGAAGTACTGATACCAATAAACGACCAAATGGTTTTGACCATTGACCGTGAACAAAAAATACTAAACGTGAACCTGCCCGAGGGCTTGATTGACGTATATTTGGAAGAAGGAAAACAAGACGACGGCTACCAAGATGAGAATTGATATTATAACCTGTCTGCCCCGACTGTTAGATAGTTTTTTTGAACATTCAATCTTAAAACGAGCGCAAGACAAAGGTTTTGTAACAGTCAAAACGCATGACCTGCGAGACTTTTCGACCAATAAACAACGCCAAATAGACGACTACCCTTTTGGTGGTGGTGCGGGTATGGTGATGACCATCGAGCCTATTGCCAAGTGTATCAGACAGTTGCAGTGTGAGCGGCACTATGACGAAATAATTTATATGACTCCCGACGGCGAAGCCTTTGGCCAAAAAACCGCTAATCGGTTGTCGCTGTTTGAAAACCTAATAATACTCTGCGGCCATTACAAGGGCGTAGATCAACGAGTTCGAGATTTATTTGTAACAAAAGAAATCAGTATCGGTGATTATGTGCTGTCGGGAGGCGAGTTGGCGGCCTGTGTAGTGTCCGATGCCATCATTCGGCTATTGCCAGGTGTGTTGGGTGACGAAACCTCTGCCCTTACCGATTCTTTTCAAGACGACTTACTGGCACCACCCGTATATACACGCCCAGCAGAGTTTGAGGGCGCACGTGTACCCGACGTGTTGCTGTCTGGCCATGAAGCCAAAATCAACGATTGGCGACACGAGCAAGCCCTCGACCGAACCCAACAACGGCGACCTGATTTGTTGAAATAGCCCAGTATTTGTACATTTTGCTATATTTACGTTAAAAATAGCAGTTTATGATAAGATACTCTACTAACCTGAACGGCGATGTAACCGATTTTTTAGATGCGCTCAAACACCCGTTAAGAAACGAAATTGAAGCCTTGCGGCATTGTATTTTATTGTCCAACTCTGATTTGACCGAAAACATAAAATGGAACGGGCCTAATTATTGTTACGGCGACGAAGACAGAATAACTATGCGAATACAACCCGTAACGACAAAACAAATTCAAGTTATTTTTCATTGTGGCGCAAAAGTAAAAAAGCAGCCCAACACTAAACTTCTCGAGGAAGACTTTGGTATTTTGACTTGGAAAACAAATGACAGAGCCGTTGCCAGTTTCAAAAACATACAAAGTATTGAAAATAACCAGTCGAACTTGTCAAAAATTGTAGTAGAGTGGATAAATGCTACGAAATAGTCCTTACAGTTGGTACAGTGTTCTATCGCAATTCTCGCAAATACATAGCAACCGTGTTTTGTAATCCAAAATATAAAGCATCACACACCAAGGCATGGCCGATGGAGACCTCGTCAAGATTGGTTATATTTTCATTAAAAAAACGCAAATTGTCCAAACTCAAATCATGGCCGGCATTTAGCCCCAGCCCTACCTCCGTTGCTACTTTGGCAGCTAATATATAAGGCTCGATGGCCTGCTGTCGATTTTTAAAATAGTTGGCAGCATACGGCTCAGTATATAGTTCTACTCGGTCGGCACCTGTGGCTTTTGCGCCCTCAATCATGGCAGCGATGGGGTCGGTAAAAATCGAAACTCTGATGTTGTGCTTCTTAAATTCTGATACTAAGTCGGTCAGTAAAGCCTTGTGTGTAAGCGTGTCCCAACCTGCGCTCGAAGTCAGTACGCCCAACGCATCGGGTACAAAAGTAACTTGGGCGGGCTTGACTTTGAGTACTAACTCTACAAATTTGGCTTCGGTGGGGTTGCCCTCAATGTTAAATTCTGTACTGATGGCGGCTTTCAAATCAATCACATCTTGGTAACGTATGTGCCGCTCATCGGGGCGTGGGTGTACCGTAATACCCTCAGCACCAAAGCGTTCGCAGTCTAAGGCTACTTTTATTAAATCTGGATTGTTGCCACCACGTGCATTACGCAAGGTAGCTATTTTGTTAATATTGACAGAAAGACGAGTCATATTTCAGTTATCAGTGAACATTTATCAGTTTTCAGTTACCAGTGAACATTTATCAGTTATCATTTAGTATAAAACAATACCTATAGCTGGTAGGCGGTTCGCAACCTGCTAATAAATGATAACTGTTCAATGATAACTGACAACTGTTTAGTTCACCATTTGCATATCGGTTTCGATGTCTTCGGTTGAGTTGCGGCCTTCGAGAATCGACAATAATTCTTTTATTTGGTAAATACCACGGTTGTATTTATTACACAACACAATGATTACAAACTTACTTTTGGGGCTAAACCACATGAGCGTATTGTAGCCTTTCCACCAACCAGTATGATAGACATATTTGGCTACGTGCGTAGTTTCGTCGGCGTGCATTCTAAAACCATAGCCGTAGTTTTTGACACCATGTTTTTCAAAACTACGTGGCGTAAAGGCTTCTTTGGTTGTTTCTGGTTTCAGAATACAATTATTGACCAAGCCACTGTACCACTTCACGAGATCGTCGGCGGTTGAGTAAACACCTTTATCGCCGACCACATCGTCAAAATTGTCTTTGGGCAAACACCCCCCAAACTGATGGCCTACGGTACGGTTGATGTTGATAGAGTCGTTGGTGGTGGTTACCAGATACGTGTTTTTCATACCGAGTGGCTCAAATATCGTTTTTTTAAGATATGTTTCAAAGCTCATGCCCGACACTCGTTCAATGATAGAGGCCAATAGCGAAAAATTGGTATTGCTATAACTAAAATAGCGGTTGGGAGTGTTATAAAGTTTGGGCTTAACAACACAATACCAACGCACAATGTCGGCATTGGTCGGAAATTTTTTGACTTTTCGGACACTGTCTGTCAGCACGTAGGCATAGTTGGGTAAGCCACTTCGATGGCTCAACAATGACTTTATTTGTATTCCAGAATAGGGAAACTCTGGTATAAATTTCTTGATACTATCTTCAAGACTGATTTTGCCTTCTTCAACAAGTTTGAGTGTTGCCACTGCCGTAAAAGTTTTGGAAAGTGAGGCCAACTGAAATTTTGATTCGGGCAATAATGTATCTTTTTTTCTAATATCTGCAAAACCAAAGGCTTTGCGATACAAAACCACACCTTGCTGGGCAATGAGTACAGTGCCATTGAAGCCACCTAATTTATATTTTTTCTGAAAAATAGAATCGATGCGGCCAATTTTATAATTGGCGTTAATCTTCTGTTTTGTTTGGTCTATTTCGGCAATGGTCAATTCTTGTCCACATTTATCCTTCACTATTTGGTCTATTTCTTGATTTTTGGTAGTGCTGTTACAAGAAAAAGCAACAACCATCAGAATTAATAGGGTGTGTTTCAACATTTTTAATATTACATTATAAAAAAGAAGCACCAAACGCAACTGTGTCT
This sequence comes from Runella sp., assembly GCA_043769455.1. Taxonomy (GTDB): domain Bacteria; phylum Bacteroidota; class Bacteroidia; order Cytophagales; family Spirosomataceae; genus JAYVJH01. The sequence continues at coordinate 5,170 of JAYVJH010000469.1, forward strand.
GGTGCTTCTTGACTTATTTTAGAGTCGCTTTACTAAATACTATTTGCCTCCTACTTTGGCGGGTGCGGCAGCAGGAGCGGGCTTGGCCACTACTTCCCCTTTGAGCATAAGCACAACTTGGCCATTTTCGGCATTGCTCGGTACTGTAATTGTTTTGTTAAATGGCCCGCCGTTGAGTGCATTGTAAGTTGCCGTTATTTTACCAGATTTACCTGGCATGATTGGCTCACGTGTCCAGTCTGGTGTGGTACAGCCGCATGAGGCTTGCACGTTGCCCAGTACCAGCGGGTCTGTACCTGCATTGGTAAACTCAAATACATAAGTTGCTGGCTTTGCCTGCTCAATTTTACCAAAATCATGCTCTGATTTTTTGAACTTAATGACCCCCTTTTGGGCAAACGCCATTGTACCCATCATCAGCACAACAGCAAAAATAGAAATAACTTTTTTCATTTTTTTAATAAATAGATTGGATTAAAATATAACTGCAAGATACAACGAATAAGCAACTGCAAAATTACTGCCAAATCCGACTTTTCGACCGATTTTCTTTCACAAAGTAACAAAGAAACTAATGTAGTTTGTACTACTTATTTGTTAATACTTGTGAATGGGTAATTGTTTTTTTATAACTAATTGACAAACAGATACTTACAATAATTCAATATATCTATTCTTGGTTTTTGTTTTCTTAATGTGTTTTGAGTTTATCTTTAAACACTTTTCTAAATTTATCTAACTTGGGTCTGATAATCATGGCGCAATATGGCTGAAAACTATTGTCGTTGTAATAATTTTGGTGGTAGTCTTCGGCAGCGTAAAATTTTTCAAATTTGGCGACTTCTGTTACAATCGGGCTACTGAACGCTTTTTCGGCTGTGAGGTCGGCTATGGCTTTTTCTACCTGTGCTTTTTGGTCTTGGTTATGATAGAAAACTACTGAGCGGTATTGTGGGCCTGTGTCGTTGCCTTGGCGGTCTTTGGTGGTAGGGTCGTGGCTGGCAAAAAACGCACCGAGCAGCGTATGAAAATCTATTTGAGTAGTGTCATACTTGATTTGTAAACACTCTGCATGGCCTGTTTGGCCTGTACATATGGCTTTATAGGTTGGGTTATCGACAAAACCGCCCGAATAGCCCGACACGACCGACTCTACACCTTTGATGTCTTGAAAAACGGCCTCTGTACACCAGAAGCAACCAGTACCGAAAGTAGCAGTAGCCAAATTTGTTTGATTTTTTGATTCCATTTTGGGTTGTTTTTTTGTCGATTGCCCACAAGATACAAGCGTACTGAGCAGCAGCATGGCAGTTGCCAACGATTTGATTGTAGTATTCATAGTCAGATAAACGAAAAAAGATTGTACTAAGTTTTTGTGAGGCTCAATTTTTTATCAATTCTGTAAAATCTGTAACTTTCAAGGTCGTGATGTATGTGGAGGTTTGGTCGTTTTTGAGTTTAAAAACCGCTGCATCGCCCCAAGCGAGCGCACTGAGAGGTGCTGGGGTGGGTGGATTAGAAAAACCTGTATGAATGACCAGTACCGTATTTTTGTTATCGACAGGCTGGCTGTTGGCTACTTTCATTGTGTTGGTAT
>JAYVJH010000470.1:0-4892 GCA_043769455.1 Runella sp.
GATGATGGGCTTGCACCCAACCTACGTTAAAGCCGATTTTGAAAAAGAGCTATACATCGTTGAAGATTGGCTCAATAGATATAAATTTTTGGCGATTGGTGAAATTGGAATGGATTTGTATTGGGATAAGTCATTTGTAGAACAACAAAAACAGGCTTTTTTGACCCAATGCCACTTGGCCATCAAACACAATCTCTGGATAGACATTCACAGTCGCTCTGCGTTCTGGGAAACTGTCGCACTCATTGAGCAAGTCGCTGACCCTGCATTGACTGGCATCTTTCATTGTTTTACAGGTACGCTGGCAGAGGCACAAAAAGCGATTGAGTTGGGTTTTAAACTCGGTATTGGTGGCGTGGTTACGTTCAAAAATGGTGGCTTAGACCAAGTATTACCATTTATAGACTTAAAGCACGTCGTCTTAGAAACCGACAGCCCTTATCTGGCACCAGTACCGTATAGAGGTAAACGTAACGAGGTATCGTACATTGAAATTATAGCCCAACAAATAGCTGATATAAAGCAAGTTAGCCTAAAAGAAGTAATTGAAAAAACTACTAAAACGAGTGAATTATTATGTCAAGGTCAATTAAAATAATTAAAAATCGGTCGGATATTGGAGCAGGTACTCGTGGGTCGGATATGGGAATCGATGCTATTGAAATTGCGGCCATTGTGCAAGACAACCATTATTTTAATGAATATCCTTACGAAGATATTGAAACCCATAATAATTCAGTGTATGACAAAGACAAGAGTACTTTTGCCAAACGAATTGGTTATGTACTTGAACAATGCAGACGAGTATCGGATAGTATTTCTAAAAATTTAACCCAAAACTATTTTCCAATTTTATTGTCTGGCGACCATTCTTCGGCACTTGGTACTATAAGTGGAATCAAGGCAGCGTATCCAACCAAAAAATTAGGTGTAGTTTGGATAGATGCCCATGCTGACTTACATTCGCCCTATACGTCGCCCTCTGGCAATATTCACGGTATGCCGCTGGCTGCTGCTCTGAACGAAGATAATTTAGAATGTCAAATAAACCAACTTAGCCCAGAGACGTTTAACAACTGGAACGGTATGAAAAATATAGGGATTGATGGCCACAAAATACTCCCCAGCAATCTGATTTATTTTGGAGTAAGAGACACTGAAGAACCTGAAAATAAGCAAATACAAAAATTGGCCATCAAAAACTATATGGTTCACGAAGTGCGTTACAGAGGCTTGAAAACTTGTATGGCCGAAACCGTAGCAAAACTCGATGACTGCGACTTGATTTATGTCTCGTTTGATGTCGATTCGATGGACTGCGACATGGTTTCGTATGGTACAGGTACGCCCGTAGCAAAGGGTTTTGACCAGTACGAGGTTATAGGTATTATCAACACACTCATCGAAACCCAAAAAGTGATATGTATTGAATTTGTTGAAATAAACCCATTATTGGATTTAAAAGGCAATAAAATGGCCGAAACCGCTTTTGAAGTTTTGGATAATATTACTGAAACAGCAAAAAAATACCTTTGATTTGAGGTAAAACGTTGCGTGCTAATGGTTAAAAGTCAAAATTGCTATTTTTGAAAATATATTTACAAAAATAGGTGGAGTTATAAATATATTTTTGTTTATTCGATGCGTAGTAGTAGTTAGTATAAGTATATTTTTTCACTATTAAAATTTCTAATTCTAATGAAACAATTCACAAACTTCAAAACAGTATCAGTACTCACAAGGGGTATGGCGTTTGGCTTTCCTTGCCAACGATACGGAAACCGAACAGTCCCCGCCGGCTGTATGAAAAAAATCGTCTTTTTTATTGCCCTTTTTGGACATCTAATTACTTGGGGACAAACTGAATTTTCAAGTAAAGCAAATGGCACTAAATTGACAGACTCAACGCTTTTGCAAATTAGCCAACGGCTAAAAGACTACGAAATTGTCGATTTTGACCACAAGAGCCTTGATAAACATCTAAAAAAAAGTAACAAAGAGGCAAAAATAAAAATTGGAAAGAGTATATCTGGTACTTGGAATTTTGAAGAAAACGAATTGCGAGCTACATATATTGGCAAACCCAAATATGACGATAATGGAAATTTACTGAATGGAGTAAATCTTGCCGAAACATATATTGTAAAATCAGACAATAACACTATTGCCAATATTAGACTGTTTGTATCGCCTGATTTAATTTCAGGATTTATCCATGATGGAGACTCATTTATTCGTATCGAATCACTATCTTATTTCTTGAAAAGCCAAAATACAGAATACGCTGGCAAGGTTATAATTTACGATGATAGAAATGCCATTGTTAATAATGAAATAAAGTGTGGGGTTGTTTCCAAAAAAATATCGACTACGGCCACTTCTGTACCTTCGGGAGCAAGGACTGCTACTAACTCGTGTAATCGATTGTTGAGTATTGCAGTTGAGACCGATGCTGAATTTAACGAAAATATTGGCTCAGTTATGCAAGAAGTTGATTATATCTTAAATATAAACTTTGGTATAAAAGTAAGTTATTATCACAAACCTTGGAGTAGTAATCAACCAGGCTATCCTTATACATCAGCGGGATTATACCCAGCCTGTCCGTATATTCCAGATGGTAATCCGGGTGCAGGCAGAGTTGTTGAAAGTTGTATTTTTAGTAGGTTTCAAAATGCAGGCTGGATTGTCAATAATATGGCAGGATACGATATGTATCATTTTATTACGGGCAAACTTATGTTTGCTCCTACAAGTGGTAATTCGGGGGGATATGCGCTGGGTACTCCTATTTGTGGTAGCCAAAAACCATTAAGTATTTCAACTACCGAGTTTAATACTATTGGACAAGTTGCTCGCACCATGTGCCACGAACTTGGGCATAATCTGGCAGGGAATGCCTATCACGACACAAACTGCAATGCCTGTCCAAATAACAATATTATGTGTACTTTTATTCCCGTTTCTGGTGGTTGTAGAGGGCAATATTTTTCTACTACTTCTGTTGCACAAATCGAAGCAAATTTAGCTCAAAGTAGTTCTTGTTTAGATGCGATACCCGCACCTATCATCAACCAAGTATATTTTAATGGGACACCTGTTGGTACTAATCTCAATTTTGTTTCTATTCGGGCGGGGCAAATGTCGGTTAATGTATCAAATTTTTATCCATTTCTAAATCCAACAGTTTATTTTACCCCAACTGTCAATACGGTGAATGTCTATGGATACCCAAGTGCAACGATTTTATACTATGTGCCTAATAATGTGAGTAGTTATGTGATGCAAATCAGTACTTGGAACCCATGTGGTGCAGCTTCCAAAAACATTCCATTTTTGTATGGTTCTGGTTTTAAATTATACCCTAATCCAGCTACCAACGTTGCTTTTATTGAGTTTGATATCAGTTCTGACGATTTAAAAAATGAGTTACTCTTACCTCAGATAGTTACGCTCAAAACCGAAAAAAATGAAATTTTAAAGAAAAACCAGCCCAAACAAGATTTTATAAACAAAAAATTAGAGGATGGCAAGCGGCTAAAATGGGACATTAGTACACTGCCCAACGGCATATATTTTGTTGAAGTTGTTTATACAGAAAAAAATACTTCAACCGTTCGATTATTAGTTCAAAGATGAAAAGGATAATGTTTGTATGTGGCAGATGGGCTGGGTGTTCATCTACTACTTTGTTGATTGTAACATTATCAATGGTATTGTCCTGTCAAAAAGAAAAAATAGCTTTAATTGATGAAATTTTAGTCGATTATTATACAGAAAGAGAGTATTGTAATACTATTTTTAATTCTATCTTAGTTGATTCCTTTAGTTCTTCAACTATTAAAAAATCTTCATACAATACTTTAGGTGATATAGAAATTCATTTTGTAAACGCCAGAAGAACTATATGGTATAAGTATATTAAAGGGGATAGTTTACTATTTCCATATCAAATAGTTGCTTCTACAAGTACCGATTATATGAAAGGCGGAGTTGAAATAAAGGATTTTGGTGTAGTGAAGGGAAGCATCATTGACTTTCAAATAGATGAACACTATATGCCTAACAGTAATAGACAAACCTGTATATTTTCGGCAAAGAAAAAATGAAAAAGCAGCTAAAAATCATTATTGGTTGCTTTGGAAAAGCGACTAATAAGTTTCTTATATTATGGTTATTTAGTCTAACTTGTTGTAAAAAAGACAGTCCTTCTGTATTCAATTCTATTTTAGGGGACTACAACGTTTTTTTATTTTCATGCCCCTTTAATGCCTCTATGTTGGATGTTGGGAATACATTTTCAATAATTCAATCCAGCAGTAATTTACCAAATACAGTTGAGATACATTTTAAAAGCACAAGATATCCAATTTGGTATGGGCGAGTACAAAATGATAGCTTATTGTTTTCAAATCAAATTGTAGCTACAACAAATCCTGACTATCCACCGGGTGCGAACGAGATTAAAGGTTTTGGTGTCTTTAGAAATGGCACTATTGATTTTCAAATTGATGAGTTCTATACCTCTAACGGTTACAAGCAAACCTGCATATTTTCGGCAAAGAAAAAATGAAAAAAATGGCAACACTTTTGCCCATGAAACACATCACTATCAATCCAGCACAGCCACATAATCCACGAGTTTCGGTCTTAGTGATTTATACGGGTGGAACGCTGGGCATGGTCTATGAAAATGGCAAATTAGTACCCTTTGACTTTAAAGAAATATTAGGTAAACTGCCAGAAATCAAGCGGTTGGACTTTGAAATAACGTTTACAAGTCTCGAAACAGTCATCGATTCATCGAACGTTACGCCAGAAATTTGGGTAGAGTTGGCAACGGTCATTTTTGATAATTATGCACAATACGATAGTTTTGTAGTTTTGCATGG
>JAYVJH010000471.1:0-1615 GCA_043769455.1 Runella sp.
AATAGCCCACGAAAACCAAACGCATATCGCCATCGGCGAGGGCCTCAAAGCAGGCGAAAAAGTAATAGTTGAGGGCAACCTGAATCTGGGGCATGATGCACATATTAGAATGAAAGAAATGAAGAAATGAAAACAATGAAGGCTTCGCCTTGCTTCGTAATGAAGGGAATGAAAATAATGAATACAGTGCGGTGTTTCACAATAAAATATAATTAGCGATGAAAGAGGGTAATGTGGGGGTTGATAAGGCTTTTTGGTTTGCGGTGAGGGTTGTGAGATTGGGTCAATATTTGATGAATGAGAAAAAGGAATTTATTTTGTCAAAACAAATCTTGAAAAGCGGTACGAGCATTGGCGCCAATTTGTCAGAAGCCGAGGGTGGCCAATCAAAAGCTGATTTTATTGCCAAATGCCAGATTAGCTATAAAGAAGCCCTCGAAACCAAATTTTGGTTACGATTATTGCAAGAAACTGATTACCTTGACACAAAATTAGCCGAGTCACTTTTGAACGATGTACAAGAACTAATCCGAATCTTACAAGCCATCATCAAAACTGCAAAAGCGAATTTAAAATGAAGAAAATGAAAATAATGAAGAGAATGAATGGCTTGCTTGTTTTGTAATGAAAAGAATCAAGTCAATAAAACATTCAATAATGAAAAATCATTTTCTTCATTCTCTTCATTGCGGCAAAGCCGTAACTTCATTCCCTTCATTTAAAAAATGGTACATTTTTTAATATATCGCCCTATTGCCGTTCTCATCAGCACGTTGGCGTTGGTGGGTTTGGGCTTGGTTACTTTCCAGAAAATCCCCGTTTCGCTACTGCCCGATATTGATATTCCCGAAATAACGGTACAGGTCAGTTACCCTTCTGCTGCCGCTCGAGAACTTCAACAGGCCGTAGTCTGGCCGCTCAAAAACCAACTCCAACAGGTTACACACTTAGCTGATATTGAGGCCGTTACCCAAGACGGCTTCGGAATTTTGAAACTACACTTCGACTATGGTACAAACATCAACTTGGCCTATTTGGAAACAAACGAAAAAATTGATGCCCTCGCCAGTAGCTTCCCCCGAGACATGGAACGCCCCAAGGTCATCAAGGCAGGTGCTGGCGACATTGCCGTTTTTAATCTGAACATTAGCCCAGCCCCAGCCCCCAAACCCCCGACGGGGGCTTTAAATACAATGAAAGAAGCCCCCTTCGGGGGTTTGGACGGTACGCCGCGCGGGGCTACTTCGGGGGCGGGGGGGGCTTTTTTGTCTCTCTCCGACTTCTGTGAAAATGTACTCAAACGCCGCATAGAACAACTGCCCGAGGTGGCACTTGTAGATATGACTGGGCTGGCCAAACCTGAAATGGTGGTATTGCCCGACCGCAACAAAATGCTGAGTTTGGGCTTGACCGAGCAACAACTTGCCCAAACGTTACAAACCAATAACGTGGATTTGGGTAATGTAACCGTCAAAGATGGGCAATATCAGTACAATATCAAGTTTGGAACGGTGCTACGAACGCAGCAAGACATTGAGAACATTTATTTCAAAACCAGTCCTCAAAACGGACGACTACTCCAACTCAAAGACATTGCGACCGTAGAACTGCGTGA
>JAYVJH010000472.1:0-5148 GCA_043769455.1 Runella sp.
TTTAGCCTCCGAATCTAATATTGGTGTATTTACCCGTCCCATAGAGCAAAATTACAAAATAATCTAAACTAATTATAATGACCTACTTATAAGCCAAATTCTACATCTATTCCAAATCCTATATTCGTATATCATACATCAAAAACATGACTATTAAAGACTATAAATATATTTATTTTTTGGGAATCGGTGGAATCGGTATGAGTGCGCTTGCTCGGTGGTTCAGGGCCAATGGCTTTGAAGTATATGGCTATGACCGCACAGCCACACCATTGACCGATGCACTGGTTGAGGAAGAAATACACATACATTTTGACGATGATGTTGAGCAGATACCTACTCATTTCAAAAACAATCCAGCTCAGACCTTGGTAGTGCTTACGCCAGCTATACCCAAAGACCATGCTGAATGGAACTACCTGAAAAACAATGAATTTACGATTCAGAAGCGGTCGCAGGTGTTGGGGTTGCTGTCGGCAGGAATGTTTACGATAGCCGTAGCGGGTACACATGGCAAGACTACTACGTCGTCGATGATTGCACATTTGCTCAAACATTCTGACCTGAATTGTACTGCTTTTTTGGGAGGCATTACCCAAAACTATGGTACAAATATGCTACTCAATGAGCCTTCGGGTAGCTTAGGTGAAGTGTTTTGTGTAGTCGAAGCCGATGAGTTTGATAGGTCGTTTTTGACACTTTTTCCTGATATTGCAGTCGTAACATCTACCGATGCCGACCATCTTGATATTTATGGCGACCACAATACACTACTTGATTCGTTTGGGGCTTTTGTGGGTCAAATCAAAACCGAAGGCCAGTTTTTTATGCAAAAAAACTTACAATTAGGCACTTACGCCAAAGCCAAAGTAAGTAGTTATGGCTTGAATGGTGGTGATTTTCGGGCCGACAACGTCAGAATCGACAATGCCTGTTTTGTATTTGATTTTGTGTATCCTAATGGGCAAATTGAGGGTGTAGCTATGCCATTGCCAGGTTTTCATAACGTCGAAAATGCCGTGGCGGCAGCGGCGGTAGGCTTGGCTGTTGGGCTTTCAGAAATACAAATAAAAGAAGGATTGGGTACTTTTAGAGGTGTAAAAAGACGATTTGAATATCATTTAAAAACAGATAAAATAGTATTTATCGACGACTACGCCCATCACCCAACCGAAGTGTCTGCGTTTCTGAAATCAGTTAGGGCTTTATATCCAAACAGAACTATTACGGCTGTCTTTCAGCCACATTTATTTAGTCGTACCAAAGATTTTGCAGCAGGTTTTGCCGAAAGTTTGTCGTTGGCCGATAGTCTTATTTTATTGGATATTTACCCAGCCCGTGAGCTACCGATGGAAGGTGTAACGTCGAAAATTATTTTTGACTTGGTTACAATTTCTGACAAAACAATGTGCCAAAAGTCGGAGTTATTGGCCATTCTTAAAAATAGAAATACTGATATTGTTGTAACAATTGGAGCAGGAGATATAGACACGCTGGTAGGGCCTATTGAGGAGTTACTTAGCCAAACAAAAAAATAATGAAAACGCAATATTGGTTGATTTTGGGGCTGGCAACTGTTGTTGGTGTCGTGGTGTTTGCCGAAACATGGCATCGCAACCAGTTGTGTACTGGCCTGATTGTAAATTTAGATAAGGAAGCGCAATATCCGTTTTTTGACGAGCAAGATGTCAAAAATTTAGCCAATGGCAAAGAGTCTTTAGACAATATATTATTGAGTACCATAGACCTCAAAGCAGTAGAAGAAAGAGTAAAGGCAAACCGCTTGATAAAAAGTTGTCAGGTTTCTCGTAATTTATTTGGTAATTTGCTAATCAATATTGAGCAGCAGCGGCCTATAGCCCGGCTTATCAATACATCGTCAGAGCTCAACAGCTATGTATATGCTGGTGGCCGATACTTGACTGATACAGGTGCTGTGATTCCGCTTTCTGGAAAATTTACTGCACGTACTGTTTTGGTTTCTGGTACATTTTTTCGAGATTTGAACAATATAAAGACAAAAAATGGACAAAATCTATTGAAATTACTCATAAAAATAGACCAAGATAGCTTCTGGAAAGCCCAAATAGCAGAACTGCAAGTAGATGAAGCTGGAGAGATAACGATTAGCCCACAAGTAGGAACGCACGTAATTGAGTTTGGTTCGGCAGACGGGTTTGAGGCGAAGTTTAATAAATTAAAAATATTTTATAAAAAAATATTGCCAATACAAGGCTGGGAAAAATATAGCAAAGTAAGCGTAAAGTTTAGAAATCAGATTGTTTGTCAGTAAATTACTACCTATCCACACTATTATATTAACTGCAAATGGAACAAGAAATAAGTTTTGATTTAGGAATAGACATTGGCAGTAGCGCAGTGCGTGTTGTCTTGACAAGACCAATCGTAAATAGCGAGGGACACACTACGCTCGAAATCGTAGGACTCGGTAAAGCACCCTGCATGGGTGTCAGTAAAGGCAATATCAATAATTTAGATAGAACTTCGGAGGCCATTGAGGTAGCCCTCAAAGAAGCCATGATTAAGGGAGGGTATTCGCTTTCTGGAATGCCCAACGACCTGTTTGCAAATGTGAATGTGAGCGGAAAAAATATCAAAATCAAGTCAGACTTTAGTACCATTACCAGAAAAACGCCAGGCAATGGTGTTAAAAATCAAGATATTAAGCAGTTGTTTGATGATGTTCACAAAACTGTCGTTGCCGATGGTACCAAGATAGTTCATGTATTGCCTATTGATTTTAATGTAGGTGAAGATGACCATATTTATGACCCGATTGGTCGAATAGGAAGAAAATTAGGTGGTGATTTTCAGGTAATTACTGGTAATGTTTCAGATTTAGAATACATTAAGCAAACACTAAAACTGGCAGACAATCGGCTGGTAAGAAGCGAATTTGTGGTTTCGCCGCTGGCAGCCGCATTGTCGGTTTTGGACGAGAAACAAAAAAAAATGGGTGTAGCATTGGTGGATATTGGCGGTGGTACAACAGATGTAGCTATTTTCCACAAAGGTATTACCCGACACATTGCTATATTGCCTTTTGCTGGCAATCACATCACCAGCGACATCGAAGAGTATTTTAATTTGGACAACGAGAGTGCCGAAAGTGCTAAATTTGCCGTTCCAAGCTCTGACCCAGCTTCTTGTTTAGATAGTATGTTGTTGGTTGTACCAACAGCCGATGGTATGCCGCCAATAGAAATTTTGGCCAAAAATGTTGCCAAAATCATACAGGCGCGCCTCCGTGAAATCGCTGCCATGGTGTATGCCGAACTCAAACGAGCGGGCTATCACGACAAACTCGGCGCAGGTATTGTACTGACAGGTGGGTCGTCTAAAATCCAGAATATAGAAAAGACATTTGCCCAGATTACAGGTATATCTACTCAAATTGGTAAACTGAAAGGTATCGAAAAAATGAATGTGAATGAGCAAATAATATCAGACTCGTCGTGGGCAACAGCTCTGGGATTGGCGTGGTTAGATGTAAAAAAACTCGATGCCCGTATTCCTGACAATAATGACGGCAATACTGACGATGGCAATGATAATGAAAAAACTTTGCCGCCTACTAAGCCATTGGGTTGGTCTGGGGGAACTGGTTGGAAACAAAGCCTGAAAGATGCGCTGGGTAGTATGGTAACAGATAAAATAGTCGATAAATATTAAGCCATGACAGAATACCATAAGAATATACTGAAACACGACTATACATTTGAACTCAGACAAGCACCTAATATGGAACAACAACCACCCATCATCAAAGTAGTAGGCGTTGGCGGAGCGGGCAGCAATGCTGTGTCTCATATGCTCAAATATAAAGACATAAAAGGGGTTGAGTATGTGGTCTGTAATACCGACAAACAGGCATTGTCGAGTAATGTTACTGAAAATAAAATTCAGCTCGGTGCAGAACTACTCAAAGGGCTGGGTGCTGGCACAAATGCCACCAGTGGGCGTGCCGCTGCAGAGGAGAGCATCGAGTACATTAGAGCGATAATGCAACCGCCGATTCAGATGGTATTTATTACGGCAGGTATGGGTGGTGGCACTGGTACGGGTGCGGCCCCTGTTGTGGCTCAGGTGGCCAGAGAAATGGGTATGCTCACAGTAGCCATCGTAACCGCCCCTCGCAATGGTGAAGGCCGCCTAAAAAAGAAACAGGCATTGGAGGGTATTAACTTACTAAAAGAGCATTGCGATACAGTATTGGTGGTCTTGAACGACCAGCTTGCAAAGCTGCATGGAAGTATGCCACGCTCGCAGGCCAACAAATATGCAGACGATGTGCTGGCCAATGCCGTGAAAAGTATTGCCGAAATAATTACGATAGAAGGCCAAGCCAACTCGGACTTTATGGACGTGAAGCGTATTTTAGAAAACGCTGGAACGTCGGTAATGGCTTCGGCAACAGCCACTGGCGACAATAGAGCTATTTTGGCCATCGAAGAAGCACTCAAATCGCCATTGCTCAACAACAGAGACATAAAAGGCGCAAAACGAATATTGATTACGATTACATCAAGTACTGAGTTTGAAACTACTTATGACGACGAAACGGCCATAAGCCAATACATGGCATCGCTCATAGGCGACGAAACAGACCAAACCAAAATAGGAACAGTTATCGACGACTCTCTTGGCGAAAATCTGCAAGTAACTGTGATAGCGGCGGGTTTTGAAGACTCACACTTACCCTTTACAGAAGGTATGTTTGATGATAAAATAACAACAACAAAACCCAAACCACTTACAACAATTGAGCCAACAATACTTGACATTGAGCCTGTTATGATTGAGAAAAGGCCAGTTATAATTAAGAAAGAGCCAGTTGAGATTGCGATAGAGCCTATTAAAGTATATGAAAATGCAACTGATACTAACTCGGGTAATGTGGTAAATGTAAAAATAGTACCCCAAGTACAAGAAGCCAGCTTGCCGCAGAAAACGCCAGAACCCAAAGAAGACTTGACCGCAGTAAAGCAAATGATACAGGACATTGTTGATAATAAATATACAGAAAAAATGCTTGACAAACCTGCCTATTTACGTCAAAAAGTTGTGTTTGAAAAAAAACCAGCAATGCCCGACAGTAAGTTTAATAGGATTAAATTAGATACAATT
>JAYVJH010000473.1:0-3723 GCA_043769455.1 Runella sp.
TTTGTGAAATAGCTTTGTAAGTTATCCATTGTGTTCTTTTTTGAAGGTAAATTTACACCGTTTTTTGCCATTTAAGAAATCTGTAGAGTTTTCAGTAAGTAAGTAATTGAGCAAAATCAAACGATTTATGAATTTTTGTAATACGTTGGCTATCAGTATTTTATCGGTACACTGGCAAATTAGCACATTGATATAAAAGTCAAAACTCGTCTGATAAATGTACGAGCGATAAGGCACTATAGTTTATTGTCTAATTGGCTTTTTCAAACCTCATATCACCATATTTTAAGATGGTAACAGTTTGGTTGTCGTTGGTTTTGGTGTAATTAAATCCCTGTAAAAGATAGTCGTCCTCGTAAACCCTCAGGTCAAGACCTGTCCGTAACTGGCTTTTATATTCATGAATCATTCGGCCATAAAACAGCATCATATCGTATCCTTGTAAAACATGGATTGACGGTACGATGTTTCGTTTTGTAAAATATTGAGTCTGAAAATCAAGCGTTAGTTTTTTTGTATTATCAATAAACTCATTGTCAATCAAATACAGTTCTTTGTTACTTACGAGCGATGCCGATAGTTTGGACTTAGCAAAAGCCGTTGCCGTTGTAATCATTGGCACGGTTATTCGTTTTTTGTTCATCATATTCATCACTTTCAAGCCATCGCTATCGACACTACTCGATACAAATATATAACTCGGACGGTTTCGGTCTGAGATAATGGCAGTCGAATCTATTTTTTCTCTTACTTTTCTATAATCAATTACCTGATAGCCAGCCGATAGCGCATAGTTGCGGTAGGCATAAGCCAACGTAGAATCTTTGCGACTGCCATTGTAATAAATTGCAATTTTGTTGCCCAGTACCGTTGGCTGTGAGCGCATAAACTCAAAGGCTTGCGCTGCCTGTTGCTCTAATGTGGGCTGTAATAAAAATAAATTATTGTGGTTTTGGGTCAATTCGCTGGTAATGGCTGTTGGGTGGACGGCATAAATTTTGTTTATATCTACAAAATCAGATACTAACTTGGCAGGCTCGTTGTAGAGCGGCCCAACTATCAAATCGGTTTGAGCAAACGATGGATTGTTTAGAATCTCGCTCGTTGCCGCTGCATCGTTGGCTATATCATAAGTCTGAAAACTAACGCTAATGCCCTCACTTTGTAGCTTGGCTTGTGCCAGTTTCATGCCATCGTATAGGTCATATACAAATGGGTTATTGTGTACTTTGTTGTCGAATGTAAAATCGGTGATTCTGAACGGAAACAAAACCGCCACATTATAAAAACCCTTCTTAAAAGCATTTGTGATGACAGCTTTGGTTTCGGTCAGAGCTTCGACAGGCACTGTTAGGTTAGATAGTGCCTGTGCCACAATTTTGTCATTTGGAAACTGCTGGCTCAGTTCCTGAATTATGGCCAAGTCTTTGAGTACATTGACATAGTTTTTTTCTAAAATATCAGCATCTTTACGAATGTTTATATCTGTAATTGACTGTAATGCTGTGATGGCTTGGCTGTATTTTTTTTCTGAAAATGCCAAATCTGCCAGTAAGTAGCTGGCTTCGTCGGTTTTTTGCCAATCAGGAAAACGATTTTTGAGTTGCAACAACATTTGTCGGCTTTCAGCCATGCGGTTTAGTTTTCTGGCGCACAGTGCATAGTAGTAGTGAGCGTAAGGCGTCAGAAGGTCTGAATAGCTGGCGTTGGTGAGTGGTGCAAGTTCGGACATTGACGGCAAATAATCGCCTGATTTGTAGAGCCAGACGGCTTTTTTATAATTTTTTTCATAGTCCAAATTTTGAGCAAAAATTAAAACTGGACATATCAACAACACCAAAAAATAGATAGCAGATTTCATCGAACGAAGGTATGGGTTTTTGGGTGATTGGTTATTAATGTTTCTTTTGTTGTTTTCTAAAATCTAAATTTTGATTAAAAAACACTCGAATCGCATCTATATTCTTGAAGGTATTGCCAGCCGACAGTTGCTGATAGATATTCATATAACCAAGTTGCAGATTAGAATGGCTATTGAAGTTATAAGCGAAGCCAACAAAAAGACGGTTTTGGTCAAAAATATTATACACGTTATTTTTTGATAAATTAACAAATACCTCATCGTTGATTATAGCCGAAACAGTTTTTGGAGCAATTCCTTTTTTACTCAAAGGTATGTTGAGCATCAGATTATAGCGTATTCTTGTGTCATATCTATAGCCTTCGGCGAGTTCATTGTCATTTTTTATTTTTCTTCTAAATCTTTCTTCTAAGCGCAGCCATTGCATGGTTCGTATTTTACCATATTTGGTGTGTAGCTGCAACTGCTGCCAGATGCGGTGTTCGGGCTGAGAAACATTGGCATGACCTATTTCTGGAAAATGATTGATGTACGCATAGCCGTTGGTTAATTTCAAATCATCGTTTAGGTAATACATCAGTCCAACACGCATCATGGCTTTTGATGCATCGCCCACAAAATTGTCCGTAGTCCGAAGATGAAAATCGCCCCAAAGTCCCCATTTGTCCGACAGCCGAGCTTGATTGAAATAGGCCGTCCAGATTTGTTCTTCGTTGGTAGTTTGTCGAGTAGTTTGGGCAAATATAGCCTGTGTCAAAGCAATAGCCAGAAGGCTTGTTTTTAAAAGTTTATATATCATGCGTTGTTTTTTTTGTTTAGCTATATTTTTTATCAAGAAATTGACCTTCAAATACTCGAATGGCGGGGCCTATCAAATAAATATTTTCAAAGCAAGTATTTTGTGGTTCGCCAAACGATACTTTGAGTTGGCCGCCTTTTGTGATAATATTTACAGGATTGACGAGCGAATGTCGCAAATGTGCCGACAATGCACAGGCCGTTACGCCCGTCCCGCACGAAAATGTCTCGTCTTCTACTCCTCTCTCGTAAGTTCGGACGTAGATGGTGTTGCCGTCTAAGATTTGCACAAAATTAACATTTGTACCACCCTCAAATCGGTCATTGTTTCTAATCTTTCGACCTTCGGCTACTACATTGGTCGTTTCTACGTTTTCTACATAAGTTACATAATGTGGCGAGCCAGTGTTCATAAAGTCATAGGCATATTGTTGGTCAATGATTGGCACATCACCCATTTTCAAGAAAATTTCGTCTTCGCAAGCTACTGCTTTGTGCGCGCCATCAATAGCCAAAAAAGTCGTACTGTCTTCAAAAATACCTAAGTCTTGTGCAAACCTAACGGCGCAGCGGCCACCATTACCACACATACTACCCTCGTTGCCGTCGGCATTAAAATAAACCATCTTAAAGTCGTAGCCCTCAGCGTTTTGTATCAAAATTAGGCCGTCTGCACCAATTCCAAAGCGGCGGTCGCAGAGGTGAGCAATTAGAGCTGTGCTGGCTGGAAAAGAAAGACTACGGTTGTCAATCATCACAAAGTCGTTGCCTGTGCCTTGGTATTTATAGAAGTGCATTGATTTTTTCGAGTGTCGTTTTTGTAGTATTTTAACTCAAATTAGGCTTTTTTGGTTCGCTCAAAAACAGGAATTATCCACTATGAATTTTGGGTTTAGTACTTTCAGTGTAAGATAATAAAACTATTTACCGGCAGATTCAAGTAATAAATGCAACTTTTTGGTTAAATATTTGAATTGGACTTAAATAGCCATGTCTTTTTCTGGGTCTGTTGTTAATAATATTTTCAACTTTTTTAACATCATCGTCTGTAATATTGGCAAAAT
>JAYVJH010000474.1:0-4764 GCA_043769455.1 Runella sp.
ACAAATACCCACACTAAATCTACGAAGTGCCAATAAAGACCTACTTTCTCTACCATTTCGTAGTGTCCGCGCTTTTCATAATATCCTGTAGCTGAACGATAGAATATCAGAATATTTAAAATAACTCCACTCAATACGTGAGTACCATGAAAACCTGTTATAAAAAAGAAAAAGTCTGCAAATGCGGCTGGGCCATATTGGTTTTGCGTCAGATTTGCTCCAAAAACTGTTTTTTGTATCCAGTCGCCGTTCACAATATCTTTCAGTATCATTCCAGTTTCAGTTCCGTTTATAAAGTGTGTCCATTCCCAGGCTTGACAGCCCAAAAACGTTGCTCCACCCAGTATAGTCCACAACATATATTTTTCTACCTCTGGCTTGTCCATTCTGTGGCCCGCCTCTACTGCCAATACCATTGTTACCGAACTAAAAATCAGAATAAATGTCATGATTCCCACAAATACCAGCGGTAGTGCCATACCATGAAGAAAGGGAACGGCATCGAATACCTTTTCGGGTATTGGCCAATAAGCTACCGACGAAACGAAATTGTCGGCGTCGCCACCGTAGCTATCAAAACTATACCGAACCAAGCCATAAGAAACCAATAAAGCCGAAAATGTAAATGTATCTGAGATGAGGAAAAACCACATCATCAGTTTACCATAGCTGGCTTTCATTGGCTCTACGCCACCCGACCACATTCTGTTGTCGGCTACGTTGTGTTGTGCAATCGCAGACATTTTATATTAAAATTTAATTATTATCTAAAATACAATAAAAAGGCAAACAAGTAAATCCAAACTACACCTAAAAAATGCCAAAATGTAGTGCAAATTTCTATTCTTCTCATGGCCTTGGCGTGTACTTTCATTTGCATTGAAGAACTAAAAGTAACACCCAACACAATAAGACCCAACAGAATATGTAACCCATGAAATACTGTAAAGGCATAGAAAAACGAACCAGAGGCATTGCCAACAAAATATACATTTTGATTTACCAATTCTTTCCACCCCAACACTTGCAAGTACAAGAATACCAATCCGAGTACAAAAGTAATAGAAATTGCGGTTTTGAGTGCATTGAAGTTGTCTTTTTTTGCAGAAAAAACTGCAAATTGCATTGTCATACTACTCAAAACAATGACTACTGTACCATACCAGAATATCTGAGGTACTTCAAATTCTGCCCAGTTTCCTTCTGCTCGCTTCACCAAGTATGCACTGGTTTGCGATGCAAAGAACATCACTGACGACACGATAAACAACCAAAGTATGAATTTTTTTGGCTCCATCGAAAGCGTTTCTTGGGCTTCTTCGGCTATGTTTTTGTTATAATTTTCTGTCATTGTCTTATTAAATTTTATCTAATAAAAAAGCAATTTGAACGATTGGCAAATATAAGAACGAACCAAACATTAATTGTAAGGCCGTTTTGTCAGTACATTTTCGCATTAAATGAAACGTTTGGGCCAAAAACAAGATACCAAGTAGCATGGCTACAAATCCCGAGTTGATACCTGTCATTCCCAAATAATAGGGCAACCATGTAAGCGGCAGCAGACAAAGCGTGTAAATCATCATCTGAATGGCAGTATTTATATCTTTCCCCCCTTTTGAGGGCAATAATTTGAATCCTGCCTTTTTATAGTCGTCGTCTAATACCCAAGCGATGGCCCAGAAATGTGGAAACTGCCAAAAAAACTGAATCGCAAACAAAATACCTGGCTCTAAGCTAAAATGATTGGTAGCTGCTACCCAGCCAATCATTGGCGGGAACGCACCGGGGATTGCCCCTACAAAAACGGCAATCGGGCCAACTCTTTTGAGAGGAGTATAAACAAACCCATATAATATCATTGACAGAACTGCCAATGCACAGGCTCTGAGATTGAAGTATAAAAGAAAGATTGAGATACTAACTACGGCCAAAATTACACAAAATCCAATAGCTTGATTAACAGTCAGCCGCCCACTTGGTAGTGGTCGATTTTCTGTGCGCTTCATCAGTTTATCAAAGTCTATTTCAATGATTTGATTGATAATATTCGCTGCCCCAGTGATCCCGATTGCGGCAACTGAAAAAAGGGCAAGATTAGCCCAGTTAAAATTGGCCACTGCAAAGCAATAGCCGAACGCACCAGAGAATGCAACCGTAGCACTAAGCCTAAATTTAAGTATGTCGAAGTAGGCACGAGCCATGTCTCTTGTAGATGCCTCAGATATATTTGAAGTTACTTGCATTTTATGCTGGTAAAGGGAGTGTTTCTTTTGCTTTCTGTACGCTCAACCAGATAACAAACTGCAAGCCAAGCGATACAACAGCGAGAGTTACGTGAATAGGTTGGACGGCTGCTGGTACATGCAAATAACTAAGTACGATACCCGTTATGGCCTCGATTATTATTACTGCCATCAGTACTTTTGTAAGGCTGTGGAGAATACTTTTTCCTCTTACATTTGTGTTTAGGACATATACAACCCCTGCATGAAGAATGAGTACTAATATTGAAAACGAGCGGTGAATGTAGAATCGATAGTCTAAATTCTCTATCCATCTACCTCTATTCATCTCACCTACTTTTTGAGCTACCTCATCAACAGCCTCTCTTACTTGAGTACCAAAAAGTACTTGCACCAAAGATACGACAATAAGGATATTGAGTACTTTAATGAGCAGTACTTTCTTGACGACTTCGCCCACCTCTACTTTCGTAGCAAATGTCCTTGCCATTGCGTACATTAGCGCAAACACCACTGCAACGGCCAACAACAAATGTAATGTAACAATCCGTGGGTGAAGCTCGGCTGAAACTACTTTTGCACCGAGAAGTCCCTCTAAGCCAACCAATACAAAAGCTGCCAGACAGAAATAGAATACTTTTTTATCTTTTTTGATATAAGAAACTGAACCTATTAAAGTAGCAAATATCAAAATACCAGTTACAACACCCAATAAGCGGTTAATATATTCTATCCAAGTTTTGAGTGCATCAAATTCGACTTCGCCTTTGAGTTTTTCACCATAAATTTCTTTATAGTTTGAGGGTAATTGAGCAATCTCGGTGGGTGGCACCCAGCTACCAAAGCAGCGTGGCCAGTCTGGGCAGCCCATACCAGAACCTGTACTTCTAACCAATCCACCAAGAATAAACAATAAAAAAACCGAAATGGCACTTAGAAAACAAACTCTATTGAAGAAATTTTTTCTAAAAACCATTTCGGTTATATATTTTCCTTTATTCTTTTACTTTACAAATTAGGCATTTTTAATACCTAACCATTTCATCAATAAAGTTGAGAAATGAACAACTGTAGTTGAATCATCTTTCTCTATAGGTGTAATTGGTGCTGTATGGCTATGTGCTAATGATTCTTCATTACCTAGATCAGGCACTGTTTGCGGAACAAAATCATCCTCTTGATCAGGTAAACTGTAATCATAAGGCCAACGATAAACTGTTGGAATAGCTCCTGGCCAATTTCCATGAAGCCTTTCATCCATTGGGGCTGTCCATTCAAGTGTATTTGATTTCCAAGGATTTTGAGCTGATTTTTTACCAAAGAAAATGCTGCTAAAAAAATTGTATAAGAATAATAATTGAGCCAGAGCACCAAATATTGCTGCCATAGTAATTAAAACATTCACATCGTTCCAAACACCAAATTCAGGTAATACTGAAAACTCATAATAACGACGAGGAATTCCAGCTAATCCAATAAAGTGCATTGGAAAAAACACCATATAAGCAGCTATAAAGGTTAACCAAAAGTGCATGTAACCAAGTGTTTTGTTCATTGTTCGTCCATAAAGGCGCGGATACCAATGATAAATACCGGCCATCATACCAAAGATAGCTGCACAACCCATTACCAAATGGAAGTGGGCAACAACAAAATAGGTATCATGTAATTGTATATCAATAGCTGCATTACCTAAGAAAATACCAGTTAAACCACCACTTATAAAGAAAGAAACTAAACCTATAGCAAACAACATTGCAGGTGTAAATTGAATATTTCCTCTCCACAAGGTTGCCAGATAGTTAAAAGTTTTTACTGCCGAAGGCACGGCTATAATAAGTGTAAATATCATAAACACCAATCCAAGTAACGGATTCATTCCCGTTATAAACATATGGTGCCCCCAAACTATAAATGAAAGAAATGCAATACCAATTATTGAAATAACCATTGCTGTATAACCAAAGATTGGTTTACGTGCATTTACTGCTATTATTTCTGAAGTAATACCTAGTGCAGGTAAAATAATAATATATACTTCTGGATGGCCAAGAAACCAAAATAAATGTTGAAATAAAACTGGACTTCCGCCACTATTTGCTAATGCTCCTTCTCCACTTAAAAAAATATCACTTAAGTAAAAACTAGTCCCGAAACTTCTATCAAAAACAAGTAGTAATGATCCTCCCAACAATACTGGAAAAGATAATAAACCCAAAATAGCTGTAAAAAAGAATGCCCAAATGGTTAAAGGCATACGGTTCATCGACATACCTTTTGTACGCATATTAAGTACTGTAGTAATATAATTAATACCACCTAATAAAGCCGATCCAATAAATAAAACCATTGAAACCAACCATAGTGTCATACCAAATCCTGAACCGGGCATTGCCTTAGGTAAAGCACTTAATGGAGGATAAACTGTCCAACCTGCAGCTGCTGGTCCTGATTCAATAAATACACTGGCAGTAAGTACTACCGATGATGCAAAGAAAAACCAGTATGAAAGCATATT
>JAYVJH010000475.1:0-2927 GCA_043769455.1 Runella sp.
CCGGGGCTTTGGCAATACATACTTCAAACAGTAAAATGTTTACGACAATCGGGGCAATAAGAACAAGTGCCAACGCACGTGTTTTTGGAATAAACAACAGAACGGCTGCTACTATTTCGAGTACCTTCACAATGTCCATATAGCCCGAGCTGCCCATAAGTGTCATAAAAGTAGCGGGGTCGCCTGTCATTGGAGGCATAGGTACTAAATGAAAGAAATAGGCAACACCTGAAAACAGAAAAAGTGCAGCCAACAGATAAGCTGGAATGTGTTTTGCGATGTGCATTTTGATGGATTGTTTAATTGGTGTACTGATTGCCAACACAATGACTGACGGTTTTAGTTCCTATCAAATTACACTTCCTGATTTTACCATAACTGATAACCAATTACTTATGGATAAACAATGTCTAAGGAGTCGTGAGTATATAGTACGGAGTCGTGAGTTAAATACAATACTGTTAATCAGTAAGTTATCAAAATAAAAATACCGTATTAGTTTTGAATAAGTACTTAATTTATCTTAAATATCTGACTATTAATCAATTACAATGTTTTTCGTTACCCGTTTTTCGCTATTCACTTACATTTCGCTGATTTTTATTTAATTTAGGCAAATATTTAATTTGACAAAATCCACTTGTACTCAAAAGTGCACAGTAGTTCAAAAAAACAAAATTTTGTATATCTGACAAAACTCAAAATTTTATTTGGAAATATTTTATTTTTCTTTATAATTTTTCAGCGAAACGTAAGATTCACTACTTAGTTATCGTTAAATGATTACATTTGTGGCTGTATTTTATCATAGTCAGCCATGCCAGTTATTTATTCTACTGCTCTACAATCGCCATTTTGGTTGCCCAATGGCCATTTTCAGAGTATTTATCCAAGTCTTTTTCGTAAGACTCCCGTTCCATACGTTAGAGAGCGTATCACAACACCCGACAACGATTTTCTGGACTTGGATTGGCTTACGGCTACCAAATCAAATCATAAGTTAGTCATATTGTCGCACGGACTCGAAGGCAACAGCACTCGGCAATACGTTACGGGTATGGCCAATAGCTTATCTCAAAGTGGTTATGATGTTTTGGCTTGGAATTATAGAAGTTGTAGCCAAGAAATCAATCGACAGGTACGGTTTTATCATAGTGGAGAAACAACTGACTTACAGTTAGTTATCAATCATGCACTCGCCAAAGGCTATAATGACATTTGTTTGATGGGTTTTAGTTTGGGCGGTAACGTTACACTCAAATACTTGGGCGAGCAAGCCGAAAACATCAACCCAGCAATCAAAAAGGCAGTAGTTTTTAGTGTACCAATGGACTTGGGGGCGTGTAGTACCAACATCGGCGAGCCACAAAACAGACTCTACTTATGGAAGTTTTTGCGAACTCTCAAAACTAAAATCAAAGCAAAGTCTGCTCTGTTTCCAGACAAAATTAAGTTTGAAAGCTATTCACAAGTAAAAAACTTCTGGGATTTTGACCATATCTACACAGGTCCTATTCATGGTTTTGATGGAGCGACAGACTATTATAACCGCAATAGTGCCAAATATTTTGTTGATGCCATATCCATACCCACGCTCATCGTCAATGCCCAAAACGACCCACTCGTGCCATATCAAAGTTTACCGATTGCGGTCATTGAAACAATGTCAAACGTAACGCTCGAACTGACAGAAGAGGGCGGACATTGTGGCTTTAGGCCGAGACAAGTAAACAAAAACGGTGCATATTGGTCAGAGCAACGGGCTTTGGCTTTTTTGGGACACTGTTAATCTATTTGAGTAAAGCCTCAAAACGACAACGACACCACCGCTCTGTACGATACTGTCGTTGTCAAAAAAGTATTTCTATGCTCACACCAATCCATTTGCCACCAAATATTCGGCAATTTGTACGGCATTTGTGGCTGCACCTTTACGCAAATTATCGGCCACAATCCACATATTGAGTGTACGAGGCTGGGTTTCGTCTCTACGAATACGGCCTACAAACGTTTCGTCTTTGCCATGTGCCGTGAGTGGCATTGGGTACAGGTAGTTTTTGGGATCGTCTTGTACTACTACGCCCTCGGTATTGTTTAGTATGTCATAGATTTCTGACAGTTCAAATTCGTTTTCAAACTCAACATTGACTGCCTCTGAGTGGCCGCCGATGGTCGGAATCCTGACCGTGGTGGCTGTTACCTGAATACTGTCGTCCATCATAATTTTTTTGGTTTCGTTTACCATCTTCATCTCTTCTTTGGTATAGCCATTGTCCAAAAACGAGTCTATGTGTGGCAACACGTTGAGGTCGATACGGTGCGGGTAAACGGCTGGTACGTCTGTTCGGCCTTCACGCTCTGCAAAAAGCTGGTCCACCGCCGCCTTGCCAGTACCTGTTACCGACTGATAGGTAGAAACCACTACTCGCTTGATTTTGAAACGCTTATGCAATGGATTCAAGACCACAACCATCTGAATTGTTGAGCAATTGGGATTGGCAATAATCTTGTCTTTTGCCGTCAAAACATGGGCATTTACCTCTGGTACGATGAGTTTTTTCGTTTCATCCATGCGCCAAGCCGAGGAGTTGTCTATTACAGTCGTTCCCACTTCTGCAAATTTGGGTGCAAACTCCAAAGACGTGCTGCCGCCTGCCGAAAAAATGGCAATATCGCACTTGGCAGCAATAGCGGCAGCCATACTCACCACTTTGTAAGGTCGCCCTTTGAAAAGAAGCGTTTTGCCCACACTGCGCTCTGAAGCCACAGGCAAAAGTTCGGAAACAGGAAAATTACGTTCTTCAAGAACTTTTAACATCGCACTACCCACTAAACCGGTAGCACCCACAACAGCTACTTTCATTGAAATAAATGTTTTATGTTTGATAATAAAGAGCCACGAATCAGGCGAATTTTACGAATTAAAC
>JAYVJH010000476.1:0-8113 GCA_043769455.1 Runella sp.
TTCGCCCGTAAATACTCCACCCTGAATGGCTGCTCCAATGGCTACGGCTTCGTCTGGATTGACGGCTTTTGATGGTTTTTTATTAAAAAATTTCTCTACCTCTTCTTGTACTCTTGGAATACGGGTTGAGCCACCTACCAATAACACCTCGTCGATGTCGGCTATCTGTAAGCCTGAGTTTTTCATGGCACGTTTGCACGGCTCCATCATGCGCTGAAAGAGCGTATCGGCTAACTGCTCAAACTTAGCTTTGCTCAACGACCGTACTAAGTGCTTAGGAATACCGTTGATTGGAAAAATATATGGCAGGTTAATCTCGCTTTGTGAGCTGCTTGATAGCTCTACTTTGGCTTTTTCGGCGGCTTCTTTGAGGCGTTGCAAGGCCATAGGGTCGTGGCGGAGGTCTATGCCTTCATCTTTTTTAAACTCATCGGCCAACCAGTCAATAATCACTTGGTCGAAGTCGTCTCCGCCTAAGTGTGTATCGCCATCGGTTGATTTTACTTCAAAAACACCATCGCCGAGTTCCAATACCGATACGTCAAATGTACCACCACCGAGGTCAAAAACGGCAATTTTTATATCTTTGCCTTTTTTGTCTAAGCCAAAAGCCAAAGCTGCTGCCGTAGGCTCGTTGATGATACGTTTTACATCTAAGCCCGCAATCTGCCCAGCTTCTTTGGTTGCTTGGCGTTCGGCATCGTTAAAGTAGGCAGGCACAGTAATAACAGCTTCGGTAACAGTTTGGCCGAGATAATCTTCGGCTGTTTGTTTCATTTTTTGTAAAATAAAAGCCGAAATTTCTTGTGGAGTGTAAAGGCGGTCGCCGATTCTGACACGCGGCGTGCTGTTTGGTCCTTCTTCTACTGTGTATGCCACGGTTTTCATTTCGTTTGTTACTTCTTTATAGCGTTTGCCCATAAAGCGTTTGATAGACGAAATTGTGTTTTGTGGATTGGTAATGGCTTGACGTTTGGCGGGTGCGCCAATTTTGCGCTCGCCGTTGCCGTTGTCTGTAAATGCCACTACCGATGGTGTGGTGCGCGCGCCCTCACTGTTTGGTATCACGATTGGCTCGTTGCCCTCCATGACCGACACACATGAGTTGGTTGTTCCTAAGTCTATACCAATAATTTTTCCCATTGAATTGTATATTGAATTGTTTTAGTTTGAATGTCTTTTGTCTGTAAACCACGCAAACATATATTGATTTACAGACTATGTTTAGCAACGAATATGCCATTTGATAATCTATTGACCAAAAATGACAAATTGACAGAAATACAGTCTTTTTCAAATCTACATTTGCCATTGAGCAATTTTTTATGTCAGTTTGTGGCAAATAAAAAGACTATTTTGGCAGACTATTATTATAAATCCGAAGTCAGAAAGATAGAAATTGGACTAAAATTTGGTAGTTTTGTAGTTTAAAAGTGACTGATTTCACTCAATCACTCAATCATTCAATCATTCAATCACCAAAAATGTTCACCCTTCAAGATATTATCTCGCACGCCAAGGAGTATGGCTTTGTTTTTCCATCGTCTGATATTTATGACGGTCTCCAAGCTGTGTATGACTACGGACAAAATGGCGTAGAACTCAAAAATAACCTCAAAAGTGTATGGTGGAAAGCCATGACCCAACTCAACGACAACGTAGTGGGTATCGATGCGGCTATTTTTATGCACCCACTCACCTGGAAAGCCTCTGGCCACGTGGACGGCTTCAACGACCCCATGATTGACAACAAAGATTCTAAAAAACGCTACCGTGCCGACCAACTCCTCGAAGCCAAAGCCGAAGAGTACGCCGCCGCTGGCCAAACCGACAAAGCCCAGGCTTTACTGAATGAAATGGGTCGGCTATTGAGTGCCGAAGATCTCAACGCTGTGCATGAACTAATCATTGCCGAGGGTATCATCTGCCCCATCGCCAAAAACAGCAACTGGACCGAAGTACGCCAGTTTAATTTGATGTTTAGTACACAGATTGGCTCAGTGGCCGAAGACTCTACCCAAATTTACCTCCGCCCCGAAACAGCACAAGGTATTTTTGTCAATTTCTTGAATGTCCAAAAATCAGGCCGTATGAAAGTACCTTTTGGTATTGCTCAAATTGGTAAAGCATTTAGAAATGAGATAGTTGCCAAGCAGTTTATTTTTAGAATGAGAGAGTTTGAACAAATGGAAATGCAGTTTTTTATACGCCCTGGTACACAAAGTGAGTGGTTTAGGACTTGGAAAGAAACTCGTTTGCGTTTTCACAAAGCCATTGGTCTGCCTGCCGACAAACTCAAATACCACGTTCACGAAAAACTGGCACACTACGCCGATGCCGCCGAAGACATTGAGTATCAGTTTCCGTTTGGTTTTCGTGAAATAGAGGGTATTCACTCACGGACAGACTTTGACTTGAAAGCTCACCAAGAATATTCAAAGAAAAAACAACAATATTTTGACAATGACTTAGACCAAAATGGCAAGCCTTTTGGTAACTATGTTCCGTATGTTGTCGAAACTTCTGTTGGGGCTGACCGTTTGTTTTTGGCTACTTTTTGTAATGCTTTTACGCAAGAAACAGTAGGAGAGGGCGAAACAGAAAAACAAAGAACCGTCTTGAAACTACACCCAGTATTGGCACCGTTCAAGGCAGCGATTTTTCCGTTAGTTAAAAAAGATGGTTTACCCGAAAAAGCACACGAAATTGAAAAGTTGCTCAAAACTGAGTTTCGGGTGTTTTATGAAGAGCGTGATGCCATCGGCAAGCGTTATACTCGTCAAGATTTGATTGGTACACCGTTTTGTATCGCAGTAGATTATCAGACATTAGAAGACGATACCGTAACAATTCGCCACCGAGACACTATGGAGCAAGAACGCGTACACATCAACGAGCTAAAAACCAAAATTGGCTATGCAGTATCTGAGCAACGGATATTGGAATTGATATAGAAGTTTACGAGGGAAGCCTTCGCTTTAAGCGAAGGCTTCCCTAAAATTCAAAAACTACATCAACTGTTTCATAGCCTGCAAGTTGAGGGTTTCGTCAAAAATAGACTGTATTGGTATCTGAAAACCAGTTAGTACAACGCTTTTGATGTTTCCCTCTGCCGATTTTAGCATAAGTTCATATTGGCCGTCGGTCAAGCAATATTGCTCAACCGTCTGCTGGTCGGCATCGACAATCCAATATTCTTGAATTTTATGGGCTTGGTAGTCTTTGAATTTTACGCCTCTGTCTCGGTCTTTTGTACCGTCCGATAGTATTTCTACCACAAAGTCGGGCGCAGGAAACAGCGTTTGTTTGTCTGTAAAAGTACTGGCTTTTTGTTTATCAAAAAAACATATATCAGGCTCGTAGTCATTGCGTGTCAAGGTTATCATTATCTTTTCGATACCCACAAAACCTAATTTATTTTTTGCTACGTGTACGTTCATTAGTTGAGCCAGCAACAACGAAGCAACGTTATGTCGTTTCATTACGGGCGAATGAACTATGATTTGGCCATTGATAAACTCTACCTTTTCTTGCTCAGTTATGTCATTATAAAACGCCAAGCGTCTTGTTTTTTCGTCATTCAGTTTTGTCTGTACTTCTTGAATCAAAAAGTAAGCGTCTGGTTCTTCGAGTATGTCAGTGATGATGCGATTGCTCATAGTTTTATGTTTTTTGCATGAACAAATGTATAAAAATTATTTTTATTTAAGTACACAATTAAAAATAACGTGGTATTTTAATTATAGTAACTCACTGATTTTTAGTATTTTATTAAACTAACGACACCATACTATAGACTCACGACTACCTCTTTTTGCGTTCTTCAAAATCAATAAAAGCCTCTAATTGCTCGGCAGGAATACGGCGGCCTACTATTTTTTTGTCTTTGTCTAGCACATAAATTTGCGGCGTTGTAACGACATCAAAATCATTCTTGAAATCAATTCTAAAACTATAATCATAGACATGAATCCAGTTTTGGACACCAAACTCTTGTATGTACTTGCGCCATTGCTCGGGCGAGTGGGCTATGGCTGCCGCATAAATCTGAACGCCTCGGCTTTTGTTTTTGTCATAAAAAGCCTTTAATGCTGGTGTGGACTGGCGGCAATGCACACACTCGGGGTCATAAAAAACCACAACAGTATAGTTGGCTTTGACATCGGCCAATGTGCGAGGTATTTGCAGCGTATCGCTCATGCTGAGGGCTGGCATGGTTTTGCCGACCAATAACGGCTTGATGATTTTTACTTTTTGGGCAATGCTCTTAATTGTCAGCGAGTCGGTGATGGGCATGATGCCACCTAAGTAATATTTTTCGGCCAAATACACAAAAACTGCCTCTGTGCCTACTGTTTTTGGGTTTTCGTATTTATTGGTCAAATACCAAATACAGTACGAAATCATGTCTTTGGCTTTGCCAGCACGAGCTTTGTCAATCACAAAATCGGCGGCTTTGGTGAGCGAATCTGGGGTTTGATATACCAAATTATCAAAATAGGCATCTAATCTTCGTTGCAAATGAGGTGTTCTGGTTAGTCGCTCTTCGGCAAAGTCTATATTGTCCCAATAATGATTTCGATAATAATTAAAAAGCCATACCGAGTCAGGCTTGCCATCTTTACGATTGGGTGGCACAGGCAGGCTGATGTTTGTTGCAGCCTGATAGATTTTGGCCGCAAAGGTATTTGAATTGTCTTCAATAAACTGTTTATAATAAGCCGACAACTCACTACGAACATTTGCTATTTTATTGTTTAGCAACATATCCGTCCTTAGGCGTTGTTGTAGTTGCAGTACTTTGATTTCGGCAGCAGCGTTTCGTAGTTTTTTTTGATAGTTATAATAAACCTCATTTTCTTTTGAGCCATTGATTTTCATATTTAAAAAATAATCAAGGGTATCGGTTTCGAGCGAAAAAGTCTGGTTTTTGTCAATTATTATCTCAAACAGTTGCCTTTGTTTTGAGTTTACTACCAAATACAATCCTTCTGAAATCGGCATTGTGCCATCAAACACAAAACGCCCATTGGTGTCGGTCTGGGCGGTATCTTTACTAAAATATTGAGTTGCACCAAAATAATGCGCCAGTATCAGCCGTTCGTTTTTTAGCCCCTTGATTGTGCCGCTTATGGCTCGGTTTTGAGCCTGCGAAGAGCTAATAGTTAGACAATAAGCAATAAAAAGTAATTTAAAAAATCGCATGGTTTTATTTTGATGTTTTGGCTTCGGTTTTAGTTATTTTTTGCCTTTTATGGACGGTTAGGTATGGCTCTAAGTCCTCAATACCTAATTTACGGGCTATAATTTTATGGGTTTTGTCGATAATATACACAGTCGGTGTCGAAAGCACATCGTAGTCTTTTCTATATTCAATCGTTCTTGTTACTACTCCGCCGAAGCCGTTTACCAGACTTTCCCACTTATATTCTTTAATAAACTTACGCCAGTCTTCTTCGTTTCCTTCGGTCGCTATTGTCATTACTGATACTCCTTTGTCTTTATATTTGTCTTGAAACGCTTTGAGTTTGGGGGCAGACTCTTTGCAATGACCGCAAGATGGCGAATAAAAAAAGACAACATTATAGTCGGCTCGCAGGTCATGGATATTGACAAAGTTGCCTCTGTCCCATTGTACGCCTAAGTCTGGAATGACTTTGCCAGTCAGTAGGGGTTTCAAGATGGCCACACGGTCTCTGTATGCTTTCTTTGAAGATGTATCGCTCAAAGGTAAGATACCTGTCAGAATATATTTTTCGGCAATTTGCACAAAAACGCCTTCTGTACCTATAATTTTGGCATTTTCGTACTCACGAGCTACAAACATAATAGTCGTAAAAATCATTTCTGGTTGTTTGCCATCTATGGCTTTCTTAATCATAAAATTGGCCGATTTCATTATCGAGTCTTCGGTCTGAACGGTCAGGTCTCGCATATATCTTTCCATTTTTGAGTTCAAGAACGGAGTACGAATCAGGCGTTCGTCGGCGAAGTTATAATTGTCCCAAAAATGATTTTTATAATAATTAAAAGCCCAGACAGAATCTGTTTTGCCGTTGGGTAGCTTGGGGGCAGGGGGTACTTCGGGTTCGGCGACGGCTTTAAAAAACACAGCAACCATGCGGTCTTGGTTGTCTTTCATAAACTTGTCGTAGTAGGCTTTGCGTTTGTCTTGAATGGCTTTTATTTTTTTGTCGGCATCGGTTGGTTTTGCATCTTGAATTTTCTTGGCATCGGCTTCATAGTTTTTCATAGCTTGCTGAAATTCATAAAAAAGCTCAGAATCGGGCGAGCCTTTGATTTTTATAGTTCCCAAAACGTCAAGAGTGTCTAAACTAAAACTAAAATTTTGCTCTTTACTAATCAGAAAACTAACTCTAACCTTACGGCTGGGCAATATCAATTCATAGATACCCTGCGGCAGGGGCTTAGGGCCTTCTATCACTAATTTGCCATTGGCATCGACGGTGGCGGTATCTTTGGCATATAAACTGCCCGTAATATAGTTATTGGCCAAAATACACTCGCCACCTGCAAGCCCTTTTATCTGGCCTTCGATGCGGTATTGGGCGTTGCTCGTTAAATAAAAGAATAAAAGAATGAAAGAAGGAAAGAATGAATGTCTAAATATTTTCATTTTCTTTGTAAATTGGTTTTTAAAATTACTCGCAAAAATAACGCCAAAAAACTGATTTTATTCTAAGTAAGTACCAACAATATTATGTTCTATATTCTTTCTAAAACTTTTGATGTGTTATTGATGCCGCTGCCGATGGTTTTTATGGTGTTGGTATATTGTTTAATAACCAAAAACCGAATCAGAAGTCGTAGAGTGATGGTTATTTCGATGATTTTTTTATATGTAGCCAGCAATCAAATCATTGTCAATCAGATTGTTAGCTGGTGGGAAGGTAGTTTTGTTAAGCAGTCGGTCATTGCCAAAAACTATGAAGTTGGAGTGGTACTAACTGGTGGAATGTCGAAAGCTTACGACCCAGCAACCCAGCACGTGTGGGTTGGTAGGGCTTTTGACCGAGCAGCGCAGGCTTTTCAGTTATATAAATCTGGCAAAATAAAAAAAATACTCATCAGTGGCGGGCAGGGTGGGGTTAGGGGTAGTATCACGAGCCGAGAAGGGCAAGAGATGATGGTATTTTTGACCAAAGCAGGTGTACGAGCCGAAGATATTATTTTGGAGGGCAAATCGCTCAATACCCGTGAGAATGCCAAATTTTCGGCACAAATATTAAAAGACCAGTTTCATACCAAAGAGTGCGTTCTCATCACTTCGGCTTTTCATTTACCTCGGGCAATGGCCTGTTTCAAAAAAGTAGGTATTCAGGCTTTGCCTTTTCCTGCCCATTTTATGCAAGAAAAAACCGTTTTTTGGTTCGATCAGCTACTCCCTAATGAAGAAGCGTTATTTTATTTTTATGTCGTTTTTCACGAAATGGTTGGCGTAGCCGTTTACAAAGTGGCGGGATATATTTAGACACTCAAAATCTTGACCATTCGTAGCAAATCGTTATTGATGGGTTTGGGTAGCTTGATGGTATCTATGAAGGGCGTGTAAATAATTTCGTCGTTGATAATCCCTGCCATGACGTTACTTTTGCCGTTAATAAGCCCCTCGACAGCGGCCAAACCTAAGCGACTTGCCAATATACGGTCGGCGGCGGTTGGCGAGCCACCCCGCTGAATATGCCCCAAGGTCGTTACTCTGATGTCTATGTCGATACCAATTCTTTTTTTGATTTTGTCGGCCACTACGCTTGCGTGGCCTTCTTCGTCGCCTTCGGCCACAATGACTATCGACGATGATTTTGAGCGATTCCAGCCCTGTTTGAGCGTTTCCATAACCTCCGTTATGGGTGTCAGTACTTCGGGTACCATCACAATTTCGGCTCCGCCCGCTATACCACACTCAACGGCAATATAGCCAGAATCTCGACCCATGACTTCTATAAAAAATACACGGTCGTGCGAGCCAGCGGTATCTCGTATTTTGTCAATCGCTTCGAGGGCTGTATTGACGGCAGTGTCGTAGCCAATGGTATGGTCTGTACCATACAAATCGTTGTCAATCGTGCCAGGTGCGCCTACGGTCGGAATA
>JAYVJH010000477.1:0-7760 GCA_043769455.1 Runella sp.
AAATATTATTAACAACAGACCCAGAAAAAGACATGGCTATTTAAGTCCAATTCAAATATTTAACCAAAAAGTTGCATTTATTACTTGAATCTGCCAAACAATAAAATTGTGAAAACTAAGGTTTGCGAACTTTGTAAAATTGAGGCGACTACCTTGTTTCGAGTACAAATAGCAAAAGGAAAAACTTGGATTTTTGTTTGCGAAACTTGTTGTAATAGCATAAAAAAGCAGCCCAACTATCGCTATGGCGGCACTTGGAAAGGTTAAAAGTATTGATTAACCAAAAAATATTTAGAGAATAGTAGGACATATTAGAAATTACAATGGTACTTGAAAGTTACTATGAAGCAAACACCGAAAATAATGTAATTTTTGCTAAATTTGCGGTCAAACTTAAAATTCTATTGTACTATGTTCAGTTTTTTGACACTTTATTTAGGAACGCTCAAACGAGTTGTAGCCACGCTGATGCTATCTCCCTTCGATTCTCAGAGGCGTACAAAGCTAAATGAAATATATGCCCTGTACTCTCCAAAGTCTGACGCTGTTTTGTTTCCAACAGACCCGTACATCGTTCCCAAAACAGATATTCTTGAAATAAATGGCAAAGACGAGTGTATTTATGACGGTGTAGATGAGTGTGGATATGGGCATATTACCGAGTTTGAACTCAAAGCAATATGCCAAATTGTGGCCAAGTTCAAACCCAAGAGCATTTTTGAAATAGGCACTTTTCAAGGTCGTACAACTCTTAATATAGCCCTCAACGCGCCACAGTCAAAAGTTTATACATTGGACTTGCCAGCAAGCGGCTTAGACAGTGTAAAGTCAAAAGTCGAGGCAGGCGAAATTGCTTACATAGACAAGCAAGTGTCTGGCGAGAGATTTATAGGAAAACCCGCTGCACAACAAATACAACAACTATTTGGCGATTCGGCGACGTTTGATTTTTCGCCCTACTACAACAACATAGACCTGATGTTTATAGACGGCTCGCACGCTTACGACTATGTGCTGAACGATACCGAAAAAGCCTTGAAAGTTGTCAAAAAAGGTGGTATTATTCTCTGGCACGACTACACAAACTGGGAAGGCGTGAGAGAAGCCATCAATGGTTTGTACAAAAATGATGATAGATTTACCAAAATCAAACACATTGGCGGAACCAGTATCTTGATGATGCAGGTATAGGCAGCACTTTATATATCAGACATTGACCAACTCGCTACCTCGTAATATTGGTACGTTGTTGTATATATTTTTTTGGAGGCAATACGCAATATCTTTGTGAATACCCAGCCGCTGCAACCGCCTCACGTGTGATGAATTACTGACAAAACTCAGCATATCGTGCTGGGCTTGCTCGTACAGTCGCATGGCCATCAGGGCCGAGTCTTCACCAATCATATATTCGTCTGACAGCGAAGCTACCAACGCTCCTGCAAAAAGTGTATCTTCAAGGTTTGGACGGCCTTTCCAGCCCGCACAAAGCACGAGAACGTCGTATTGTTGGTTTGTTAGATAGTTGGTTATCGCATCTAAATTCAAAAAAGCCCCTACTATTACTTTCACAGCATTGGCCTTGGCTTTGGCAATAGATAGTGTACCGTTGGTGGTTGTCATAGCTATTTTTGAGCCTCTCAGGTTGTCGGCCATGTAGCTAAATGGTGAATTGTCGAGCTCAAAACCTTCTACTTTTTGAGCATCTCGCTCGGCTGCAGCTATGTAGCCACGCCGCTGTAAGGCCATGCACTCATCGATAGTAGCCACAGGCAAAATACTACCAATACCATGCGCCAGCCCTGTTACCATGCAAGATGTAGCCCTAAAAATATCGGTAACAACAACAATACTGTTTTCGGTTTTGTGTAAATGCAATAATTCGGGAGTCAGACAAACGTCAATAGATTTCATTAAGTAATGTTGAGGTGTTTTGAGTGCTTAAATGTATTTGAACACAAAAATAAGAAATTAGGCTGGTTTATAACTCAACGTTACACAACTAAAAAATAATACCGTAGGTGTGTGCTGCTGGTAGCTATGCATATAGCGTTGTCGTTATTATGTTGCTTTTTTGCTACTGCTACCGTTGCGGCAGACCGTTAATAGCACGTTCCTCTATGACTTTTGCGTAAGATGAGTAATAAATATTGTAACTACTTCTTTGCCTGTGTTGTGCTTGACGATGGCAAAGAAAAGGCCTTTGATGCTACTCTTTCGCCAATTATCCGTAAACCATCAAGGGTATGGCTTCGGTTGATTTCGACAAACTCGCCGCTTAATGTCTCAATAATAGACGATAGCCCACCCGTGGCCACGGCTATGCAGTCGCCATCTAACTCTCGTCTGATGCGGGTTATCATGCCCCTGACCATATTTTCGTAGCCAATCAAAATACCTGCTTGAATGGCGTGAATGGTATTTTTGCCAATAACCGACTCTGGCAATTTGAGCGGCACCTCGGGTAGCTGTGCCGTATTTTTGAATAGTGCCTTGACGGCAGTTTTTAGACCTGGGGCAATGGCTACACCCAAAATCTTGCCTTCGCCCGTTACAACTGTAAACGTCAGAGCCGTACCAAAGTCCACTACTACACAGTTGCGGTTATATTTGGTAAAAGCCGCCACGGCATTAGCTACCAAGTCAGAGCCGATTTGGTTGGGATAGTCAATCTCGACACTTAGTTCTGGAAAAATAGTAGGTCCAACAACTATAATATTTTTGACAAACACCGCCTCCAGCATCGCCTTAGACGTAGGCGTAAGAGCAGGCACAACACTACTCAACACCACCGTTTGTACGTTGCCAATAGATAGTTTGGCCGCCTCAAAGTCAGCACGAAGCAAACTTTCGTAGTGAGCCGCTGGCTCGTTGGGTAGCGAAGATGTACGAAACACGTGCGCCCATTCGTTATTTATCCAAACACCATAAACAGTGTCGGTATTGCCAATATCAACTGCAAGTAGCATAAATGAGTAAGTTAATGCGACAAATTTAGTAATTTTGTGTTCTCAACCAATTTATTGAACCAATGTGCCACAGTGTCAGCATGTCGATATGTTAATTTGTTTCTGATTATCAATAAGTTGAGTAAAATTTTTATAAAATAATTATCTCCATCACAATCAAATGAAATTTACTTATTCTTTCGTTTCCATTTTTTGTTTTAGTTTGGTGTTTTGGTCTTGCAACAAAACACCCATCGACAATACCGCCGAAAACGCCCTTGTCGATAATCAAACAGTGATTGACAAATATATTGCCGACAAAAAACTCTTAAATGTAACAAAAACAGCTTCGGGCTTACGTTACCAATATGTTACTCAAAACAGCTCTGGCGTAAAGCCAACTATTGGCGAAGAAATAAGACTACATTACAAATTATTTAGAGTAACCGACGGCTTTGTACTCGATAGCTCAGACAGAACCAAAGGCAAGGAAATTACACTTGGATTTGCTTACACGGGCAAAACCTTGCTTTTGGGTATGGAAGAAGCCTTTACGTTTATGAAAAAAGGTGAGCGTATCATTTTGCTCATGCCCAATACCCTTGCTTATGGCCCACAAACAAGCTCAACTGTACCCGCATATTCGGCTATTGGTGTCGATATGGAAATTGTCAATATCAGAACAGAAGACCAGCAAATAACTGACTACATTGCCAGAAAAAAAGCATCATTGCCCGACTCTGCCGCCAGAAAATTTATACCAGAAACAACGGCCTCGGGTCTAAGAGTCATCAAAACCCTGACCAATACCAAAGCCATGGTAGCCAATGGCCAAACCGTCAGGTTAAGTTATGCGGGCAAGCTACTCAACGAGTCGCAGTTCGATGCAGGTACATTGTCGGTCGTTTTGGGAAGTGGCAGTACCATCAAAGGTTTTGAGGAAGGCATCAGTAAAATGCGAATAGGCGAAAAAGCAACCATTATCTTTCCGTCGGCTATTGGTTATGGTGCCAATGGCAGTAGCCCAACGATTCCTCCCTTCGCACCACTGATATTTGAAATCGAAATTTTACAATAAAATAATTTAGATGTGAGATATATGATGTCAGATGTGTGTATTTTATAATCAATCAATAACTCAATAACCCAACAGATATGTCTTTTTTGCCGTTGCATGGTGTTTTCACCTGCAACACAAGGACTACCGCCAGTAGATGTCAGTTGGTGGCTACTGCACAAATTAGTATGTAGGGGATAGATCTAAAATTTTTACCTGACAAAATAAAATCTTAAATATGAATGTTCCTTTGATTTTTATATTTTTAACCATCAGTGGACTTATTGCTCTTGGTGTGATGGTTTATATTATTACGAGATTTAAAAATCAGTTAAAAAACGGTGAACTTTCGCCCGGACTTTTGAGCCATTACATAACAAAGAAAAATAGTAAAGGCGATGATATTTATTACCCTGTTGTAGAATTTAAAACATTATCAGGACAGACAATAAAAGAACATTCAATTTATGGAACTGCTAAGGATAAATTTGTTGAAAACAGTACAGTGAACGTGATTTATCAACCAAACGAGCCGTCAAAATTTTTCATAGAAGGGCAAAATCCAACAATAGCTGCATATATTACGATTATTTCAATTTGTCTTACTCAAATAATTATGACCTTCTACTTGTACAGAATTGACCCTAATTTTTTGGATAAAATGGTGTCATTCATAAAATAAAATATTTGATTAACTTTTTACTCATTGACACACAATCACAAGCCCGATTCTGTGTATGATATGATGTCAAATGTGAGTAACTTTATTGTCAGTAACCTAACATTCAATAACTCAATAAATATGTCTTTAACAGTCGTTATTATAGCTCTCACAACGGGTGTCAGTTGGTATGCTTGGCGAGATGCTTCGCTGCTCAATCGGCTCATTATGAGTCCCAGACATATTAAAAACCACAACGAATATCACCGACTACTTACGTCTGGGTTTGTGCATAGCGACTGGAATCACTTGATTTTTAATATGCTAACACTCTATTTTTTTGGTGAAGCCATCGAAAACACGCTGATAGCCATCTTTGGGCAAACACTTGGCTGGGTCTGCTACTTGGCTTTTTATTTGCTCGGTATCGTTGCGTCTGATGTGCCGAGTTACCTCAAAAACCGCAATAACTATGGCTACGCCGCTCTGGGTGCATCGGGTGGGGTGTCGTCGTTGTTGTTTGGTTTTATTTTAATTGCGCCCCTCAACGATGTCTGTCTGTACTTTATGATATGTATTCCTGGGTTTATTTTTGGGTTGCTTTATTTGGGTTATTCGTACATTCAGGCCAAACGAGGCATGGACAACATCGGCCACGATGCCCACCTCTACGGCTCGTTGTTTGGTTTGGTTTTTATGGCTATTCTTGTACCGAGTGCTGTGCCCAATTTTATAAGTCAGATTGGTTCGTATAGTATTTTTTAATCGTGAAAAAACCACTCAATTACCTCAAAGCACAACGTTATTTTCTGATTCCTTACCTTTTATTGCTATCAGTTACGGGTATCTTGCAAATTTTATACCGCCAGTCGTTTATTATTTCATACATCAATCAACATTATTCTGTAGCTGCCGATTGGTTTTTTGAGTACGCCACATTCTTGGGCGACGGGCGGTTTTGTGTTTTGGTTGGGCTATTGTTTTTGGTTTTTTCTTATTGCAAAGCCATTTTGATATTGAGTACTTATGCCGTTTCGGGATTGTTGTCAATATTACTCAAAAACCTGTTTGACATGCCTCGCCCATCGGCTTATTTTGGCTCAATGACTCAGTACTTTCATACCATTCAAGGCATTGAACTGGCGCAGGCGCATAGTTTTCCGTCTGGCCACACGACTTCGGCTTTTGCGTTGTTTGTGATGTTGGCTATTTTTACAAACAACAAATACCTCAAACCACTCTGGCTTTTGCCGGCCATAGCCGTAGGTTATTCGAGAATGTATTTGTTTCAACATTTTATGATTGATGTGTTTTTTGGATCAATACTCGGCACAATAACGACTTTATTTTTAGATTATTTTTTGAATAATTATTGGAACAACAACCCCAAAAAATGGCATAGTAAAAGACTCTTTTTTTGACTTTATGAAATCAGATATTAACAAAATAATAGAAAGCCCCATCACAGTAGCCTTTTTGGCTGTTTTGTTTTTTGTACCTAATTTAGGTAGTACACACTTATTTGATTGGGACGAAATCAATTTTGCAGAATCGGCCAGAGAAATGCTCCTAACTGGCAATTATCTACGAGTACAGATTGACTTTCAGCCATTCTGGGAAAAACCGCCGCTCTTTATCTGGTTACAGGCGGCCTCAATGTCGGTTTTTGGAATCAATGAATTTGCTGCACGCTTTCCCAATGCTGTCGTGGGTGTGGTTACGTTGCTCACTTTTTTTTATATCGGCAAACGGCTCTTCAATGCTCGTTTTGGGTTTTTGTGGGCTTTGGCTTATTTGGGTTCTTTTACGCCGCATTTGTATTTCAAATCTGGTATCATCGACCCACTTTTCAACTATTTTATGTTTTTGAGTGTCTGGTTTTTATATAAATCTGTTTGTAGTTCTGGGTTCAAAGATAGTGAAGCAACTCAGCAACCCACAACCCACATCACACATCATACATCAAAACTATGTCTTCTCGCTGGTCTCTTCGCAGGCTTGGCCGTCTGGACAAAAGGCCCTGTCGGCGTAGGTATTCCAACTATCGTGCTGGGTGTTGTGTGGGCTTTCAATCGCTTTAAGCCTGTTATTACGCTCAAAAACTTATTGATTTATGGCTTTACGGCTGGTATTATTAGTTTGGGTTGGGTTGCTTTGCTAATTTATGAAAGCTCGTGGCAGACTTTTCTTGACTTTGTGAGCTATCTCTATCGCCTCATGGCCACCTCCGAAGCCGACCATGGCGAGCCGATTTATTATCACTTTGTGGTAGTGTTATTAGGTTGTTTTCCCATTTCTGTCATTGCTCTAAAAGTAGTCGTTGGTCGTTGGTCGTTAGTCATGGGTAGTGGGTCTGTGAGGACACAGACTGCTTCTGTTCCGTGGTCTGTGTCCTCACAGACTGTGGAGCAGAAGCTCACAACTCATAACTCACAGCTCATGACCAAATTTATGCTGGCCTTGTTCTGGACCGTGATGGTTGTTTTTTCGTTAATCAAAACCAAAATCGTTCACTATTCGTCTATGGCCTATTTTCCGTTGTCGTTTTTGGCGGCTTTGTATTTGTATCGTTGGCTCAAAGGTGAGTTTCAGTGGCCACGCTGGGCTACGGTTTTGTTGCTACTTATTGGCTTTTTGATGTCGGCAGTCTTGACGGTCTATCCCTTGGTTTGTATGTATCCGTCCTATTTTGCGGCTTACATCAACGATGATTTTGCCATGGCCAACCTCCAAGCACCCATCGAATGGGCTGGTTGGGAATGGGCTATTGGAGTTGTTTATTTTGCAATAATTGTCTGTATATCAATCGTTTGGAACAAAAGAAAGCTATTTGTCGTCAGGACATTGTTTTTATCAACGGCGGCTTGTATGTGGGTTTATACTGCCGTAGTTGTTCCCAAAGTTGAGGGCTACTCGCAGCGAACGGTTATTGATTTTTATGAGTCCAAGCGAGGGCAAGATGTTTATGTAGCGGCCATTGGTTACAAAAGTTATGCACCTCTGTTTTATTTTCGGAAGCCACTCAACACACGCCCCGAAGCCAGTAATGAAAATTGGTTGATAAACGGCCCCGTGGACAAACCGACTTATTTGG
>JAYVJH010000478.1:0-2033 GCA_043769455.1 Runella sp.
CAACGATTGGCGGTTTTTGTGGGCAAACTGTAATAGTCTGATAGGTAACATCTTAGCCGATTCAAAACTATAATTTTGGGTGTTGTTTCGAGAAATAACGCCACGGTCATAATAGCCAATGTGGTACATCGAATCGGCCTTGCTTACCGATGACCGAATGTAACTATTACCGTTGTTTTGAATGGCACTACGCAAAAAAGTCACTTGCTCTTTTTCAAAAAAAGCGTAGGTTTCTTCTACTGGAATGTCCCTTGTTTTTTCGGGAGTTTCATAATGCCCCATATTTTTGATTATGCCTTTGGCGGTCAATAAGATGCTATTTGGCGCATCTTTGGCTGTGGCGTTCATTGACTTTTCCAAAATGGCTAATGCTTTGTGGTAGTTGGTGAGCGTGGTTTGAGCCAAAACGATACTCGGTAACAAAATGGCTACAAACAAAAAAGAGAATACTTTTTTCATGCTGGGTCTTGAATTGGATTGAGTGTTTTGAACAAATCGTACTGGAAAGTATAGGGCTGATTACTGTAGTCTAATGGCTGTAAAATATCGCCATATTTTTGGGCAATGTACTGACAGCCTTCTGCAAATTGTTTCCAGTAGTTGATGCCCTCTTCTGTTAAAATATCGGTATTGCCCATGCTTTTTAAGTCCATCATAAACTTTTGGATATAAAAACCCATGCGCCCAATAGCCTCATGGCAGAGGTCGTCAGTAAATTCGTTTTCTAAATCTAATACCTTATCCAAACCGTTGAGAATGGTTGTGTAGGTAAACAAACCATGAAAAGCACCATAAACACCTCTTGTTTCGTTGGGGGCTTCTACAAAACCATTGAGCGGTTGGTCTTTGGGTACTTTCAAATATTTGTCCGTTTCGAGTGTAAGTGCATTAAAAATAATGTGGCCACACTGATGGGCAATGTCGTCTATAAAAAACACAGCCGTTTGGGTTTTGTTTTCAACATTGAAATAGGCCGTTCCGTGTTGCATAATACCGGCAAACGAATGATAGGCTGGTGAGCTACTAAACACCACAAATTCACGTGTTACGCTTTGTAATACCTGCCAGAAATCGGGCAAATGTTTTTGAAAAAAGCTCGTGGCTTCATACAACGAATTGGTATTTTTGGTCAAAGTTTGTTCTATTGGTTCATCAAAAACAATACCCTCTTGCCCAAAAGTCAGATGGTCGGTAGGGTGCAAACAAAGCCGAATTGTACTGTTTTTGATAAACTGATTTGGAACAATATTTATGGCTATTTGTTTGGTTTCTAAGTCAATAGTAGCATTAGGCTCTGCACGAATATAGCCCAGATTGGGCAAGTTGATAAGCCCCAGTATATCGGCTTTGAGTAGAATTGTCTTTGGCCAATTTTGCACGGGCATATAGCCCAATACCGATTGTACCAAAGGTATTTTCTCTTCGGGTTTGATGTCTGACAAAAACCGACAAAATAGCGTAGGCTCTAAAAAAATAGTATCATCGTCATAGTCTAATAACTCAAATAGTTCTTCATCAGCCTCATAAAACGCCATACGCATCGTATCAGATAGCGAGGCTTGGTTGGTGACAAGTTGGTTGGTGTCTATTTCAAAATCTAAAACTTTCATGGCCATTGTTTTAGTAATGTTTGAACTTCATGTATTGTTATCTGAAATGGATAATTGACATACATCTCGTTGTCTTCGTTGAGGCGGTAGCCATCTTGTAGGCTTTTTTCGGCGGTCAATAATAAATCTTTTGCTTTATGCTTTTCGCCCTTGTCAAATAGCACTAATGCTTTGTAATAAAGTACATCAGGAAAGCCACTGTATTGAGCGAGGGAGTTATCGTAATATTCCAACGCTTTAACGTAGTCTTTTTGTTTGTATTTGATTAGCCCCCAATAAAACCAATCAACGTAATGTACCCAGCTTTTGCCTTTGGGTAGCTGCATTTTGATGGAGCGGCTCATATAAACATCTGCAGAATCTAACTGATTGATTTTGAGGTATGAAACGCCCATATAAAAGTAGAAAGTATGGTCCATCACG
>JAYVJH010000479.1:0-1876 GCA_043769455.1 Runella sp.
GAGGCTATGATTTCAAAAATTACTAATTATCAGCATACCAACAATTTGACCTGTATAATTGACAATAAAAAAATGGCGTGGGAAGAAAAAGAACAGGAATTTTGGTACAACAACAAACTTTATGACGTTGTCAGAATAAAAATAATAAACAACCAAAAACACTACTACTGCCTTGCCGACGATGATGAAACTGAGTTGGTGGCAGTCGTCGAAAATCTTATTCAAAATCAGGACTCGCCCCTGAGCCAAACTACGAAAGCGGTCATTAGTTGGTTTTTTCAATCCATTATTTTACCAGAAATAAATATCCCTACCTTTGAGCGTTATGGCTTCTATACTGTCATAAATTCTTTCTTTTTTTATTCTAATTATATTTTTGATGGTTGGTACAAAACCATCAAACCGCCGATAGCGAGGTAACTGTTACTAACTCATGCTACAAATCGTCAATAGCGGTGTCATTACTCAAAGTGATGGTGTCGCTGGCTGTTCTATTTATTTAACAAAAAACTCGGTATCAAAAATGAAAATTATATATATACTTATGCCTATACTACTGATTTTTAGCAATATACAGGCACAAGACAAAACCAAAGACCTCGAAGAGGTAATAATCAAAGAAA
The DNA here is from genome assembly GCA_043769455.1 of Runella sp. Classification (GTDB taxonomy): domain Bacteria; phylum Bacteroidota; class Bacteroidia; order Cytophagales; family Spirosomataceae; genus JAYVJH01. Next base: position 624 of record JAYVJH010000479.1, read on the forward strand.
AGAAAAAAGTGGCCAAAGAGCGAGGCGAGTTTATACGCCACGCCCAAAGCGTCGAAGCATTGAGCGAAGAGGAACTCAACCGCAACAACCCTGCCTTTATAGAGCAGAGCCTTGGTACAATGGCGGGCGTACAGGTGGACAAGCGCACACAGCTTGGCGGCCAGCGTATTGTGATTCGGGGCTATGGCAATGACCAAAAATTTAACAACTGGGGTATCAAAGCCTATTATAATGGCGTACCACTCACTACCGCCGATGGCGTTACAATAATGGACGATGTGGACTTTGCCTTGGTCAATAACATTGAGGTCGTCAAAGGACCAGCCGCCACCATGTATGGCGGTGGAGTGGGTGGAGTTGTTCGTTTTTATCTAAAACCGTCCGAGGAAAAAGGTGTAAGTATTTCTCAAAAATTCATTTCAGGTTCGTTTGGATTGTTTCAAACCAATACCCGTTTGGACGTAGTGAACGACAGCTCGGCTATGTTTTTGAGTTATGGGCATTTACAGTCAGATGGCTACCGACCCGCTGGGGCGAGTACTAAGAACTTTTTGACTTTTATGGGCGACTTTAAACTAAGTAATAAACAGACCTTGACGGCTTATTTGAGTAGAAATTACTCCTTAGAGGGCGTAACAGGGCAAGTTTCATATGCTGACTATTATGCAGGTATCGACAAAGGAAACCCAGCTTATATCAAAAAAAATTCTCGAAATGATTTTTTGACAACTCGTTTTAGCCTCACCAATGACTATCAGTTTAGTAAGAATTTTAGTAACCGCACCTCTCTGTTTTATTTTTCTCACGATTTCAAACGAGTGGCCGCTGGGGCCGATGAAAATAATCTTAGCCCTAATTTTGGCCTCAGGTCGGTATTTGACTATAAAATAAATCTAAGCCAGACAGTTTTGAATGAGCTAAGTGTTGGAACAGAAATACAACAAACACGGTCGTTGATTTCAAATTGGCGGTTTTTGGGAACAGACGATAATGTGCCGCTCAAAGTACGTGATATTTCGGCTGGTTCTTTTTTTAAAACTATTACTAATCAATCAGCTTTTTTTGTACACAATCGCTTTAATTTCAGCAGTTTAGACATGGCTCTGATTGTAGGCATTAGTGCCAATAAAATTGATTATAGTCGTAACGACTTGCTGGCAGGCGTAGGTTTGGTAACGGGTTATAACAAAGATTTGTCGTTTGTCAAGACTTTTACAACTTCGTACAACCCGCATTTGGCTTTACAAAAAACA
>JAYVJH010000480.1:0-8781 GCA_043769455.1 Runella sp.
GGCCGTGCCACGTGTAACCCCCAACGAGCCGCTGTATAATATCAACAACTCGTCAGTCGCTGCGGCTTTGGGCTGAATATTGTAAAAAACATAAGGGTAATTTTCAACTACAATCGTTTTGGGTAAAAACTGAGTTGGTACTAAGGTTTTGCGATTGTCGTCGGTAACAATTATTGTATTTGGAATACCATAAACAAAAGACTGTAAGGCTGTTATGACTTTGTTGGACGTTCTCAAAAATATAGAATCAAAAATATCGGCTATTACTTTGTGCCGTACAAACCATAGAAAAGGTGCAAAAATTAACAGTAATTGCTCATTGATGACATGAATACTGGCGTAGCGATTGCCAAAAAATAATTTAACAAAAGCCCAAAAATAGCGCACCAACGTACCGATTTCTTTGTGCGAACCCTTGACGACAATAAATTTAGTACAAAGCGGTTTGACAAACGACTGGCTTTCGTTGAGGCCAATTCCAAGATAATAAATCTCAAAATGTGCGGCTAAGGTCTTGATTTCTTTGTTGATACGGGTATCTGAACCATCGTTGATGCAAACGTATAATAATTTGGGTAAAGGCATTGTTTTTAATTTTTCTACAAAATTACCCGTTTTTAAGTGTTATTCAAAAAACGTATCATCGACTTGTATAAAATGATGAAACAATCTGGAAATTTATATTAAAATAGTGCAACTTTGCACTATTGCGCCTTTGTTGGTGTTTTCACCAACAACTCGGACGGTAGCTTGTTGGTGAAAACACCAACAAAGGCGCAAAATCTTATGACCAAACAGCAGGATATGGCCAAACCGAAGATACGTTACACCACAGTTCTGTACCAAACGTATTGATAAAGTATGCTGGGCTCGTGGGAGAGTTGGTCAGAATTGAGCTGGCAAATTATGCAACACTAAACCCCTACTGGCAAACAAAAACGCTGATATACGCTGGCGATGACGTGTTGATTTGCTTTAAATTCATCAACACGTCTTGCGACAATACCTTTTGAAGGCGTTGATTAAGTAATGTAGCGGCCTTTTTTTCGGCTATTTCATATCTAATCTGACTATTGCGTACTCCCAGTTCTCGTTTACGTTTGGCCGTCAGAGCCGTTAGCTTGGGTTGGTAGTCTTCATAGGCTGTCAGCTCGTCTGAGAGTTGTTGTGCCAATGGCTCGGCTTCGGCTTCATAAAAAACTTCGATTTGCCATATTTGTCGTGGCGTTAGTAGTTTTTTTACAAACGATTTTTGGGGAGACGGCTTTGGATTGTTCGCTCTTGGCTCGTTGGGTTTATTGTCAGACGGGTTCATTATCACTGCCACCGCCGATACCAATCCCAACACCAAGGTCAGCCACATAAACATTCTGATACTTTTCAAGATTTCGGGGCGAGGTTTGGGGCGGCCACTTTCACGACTGAGCAAAAAAAACGACAATAAAAAAGCAATAGCACTCAATCCCGAAATACCATATTTGAGAAATCCAGCCAATTCGGCTACTTGAAATTGTAAAAAAATCATCAGAAAAAAAATGTTTTGTTTTTGAGAACTACAAAGATAGCAAGAAGTTGATTATCCATTGCCCAACTACTTTATTATCAATCGGCTCACTAAGGCTTTTTAATGCTTTTTGAGCCTTTTCTTTTCCAATTCTTTCAACTCTGTTTTCGATAAGTGCTTGCTCATAGGGTTTCTCAAAGTCGGGGTGTGCCTGAATACCCAACATCGTTTGGCCGACTTTGAGCATGGCCACAGGGCAATGGTCGGCAGTAGCCAAGACAATACCATCGGGTGGCAAAGTTATAATCTGGTCTTGGCACATCATCAACAAATTGACCGCTTGTATTTGAGGCATTTGCCAATCTTCAAACACCTGAATATCAAATTGATGCACGCCCACACACCAACCATTTGCCGACTTTTCGACCTTTCCACCTAATGATTCGCCCAATAATTGATGCCCAAAACAAAGCCCTACAAATGGTTTTTGATGTTGATACAATGCTCGTACAAAGTCTTTGAGTTGGGCTACCCATAGCTCATTGTCATAAACCGAAAACCTCGAACCTGTGCAAATATAAGCGTCGCAGTCGTTGATGGAATCTGGTAGTTGGCCGTTTATGACATCAAAAAAAACAAAAGTCCAGTCAGAAACCAACGGCTGAAGCAACGCTTGATACATATCTCGATAGTCGCCAGCTATGTATTTAAACTCATCACGTACATGGTCGCATTCGAGCAGTCCGATTGTCATTTTTATTGTCTTTAAAATTTATTTCAACAAAGATATTACGATGCGTGTATCTATTTCAATTTTTTATCTATATTTCAACCAAAAATCAACCAAAACCTCACTTACCATGAAAGAAACACACCACCGCTGGCACTCCCCCGTACTTGGTCGAGACATTGATATGCTCGTTTTTGGGCATTGGGGCTATCCTTTGCTGCTTTTCCCTACTTCGATGGGGGCATACCACGAAAACAAGGGTTTTAAACTCATAGATTCAATCAAGCAGTTTATAGACAGCGGCCAAGTCAAAGTTTACTGCATCGACGGCATCGACAAAGATAGTTTTTATGCCAAACACCTCACGCCCCAAGCACGAGCGCACAACCACAATGTCTATGACCGATTTCTGAATGAAGAATTAGTGCCAAGCATCAAAACCGAGTGTAACGTCGAGCGTATCGGTGTTGGTGGTTGTAGTTTTGGCGGCTATCATGCGCTTAATTTTGGGTTAAAGCACCCCAACCAAGTAGCCTATTTGTTTAGTATGAGCGGAGCGTTCGACATTCGTAGCTTTATGGACGGCCACTCAGACGACAATGTATATTTCAATAATCCTGTCGATTTTATGCAACACGAAGAAAGCTGGAAATACAATCACCTCAAAATAGCACTGGGAACATCTGAATGGGATATTTGTTTGAAAGACAACATCGAAATATCAAAAATTTTGGCTGATCGAGGCATCGACCATTGGCTTGACATCAGAGGCTGGGAACCCCACGACTGGCCACTATGGCGCAAAATGCTGCCAGATTATGTTTCTAAAATGGGGCTGTGAATTGTCTCTTCCAGATAAATCTGGAGGCAATTCAGAAACCCAAAAACAAGTCAGTTGCCACTGGCCTCAGCCAGTGGCAACTGATTCAGATTCGTTCAAAATACCGTTTCCGTTCCCAATCAGTTACAGTTTTATTGTAGGCCATTTGCTCACTGTTATAAAAATGAGCATAGTGCCTGACCACCGCCTCGCCAAAAGTGGCTTTGGCAAAATCACTGTTTTCAAATACTTTAACGGCTTCCGATAGTGTGTAAGGTACTCGTGGCAAGTGTTGGGCGGCATAAATATCTCCCACAAAAATATCGGGTGGCATAGTCTGGTTTTTGATACCGCTCAGGCCCGAAGCCAACAAAGCCGCAAAAGCCAGATACGGGTTGGCATCTGCACCCGGAATCCGACATTCGATTCGGAGACTATTGCCCTTGCCCACCACTCTAAAACCCGCCGTGCGGTTGTCGTAGCTCCATGCCAAGCGTGTTGGTGCCCACGAGCCATCGGCATAGCGTTTGTACGAATTGACCGTTGGCGCATAAAAAACCATGACCTCAGGCGCATGAGCAATACAGCCACCCAAAAACCACTTAAACGTATCAGACCCCATCACAGGGCCAATGGCTTGCTCGCCCGCAAAGGCGTTTTGGCCGTCTTGCCACAAACTCACGTGAATATGACAACTCGACCCAGCACCTTCGGCGCTATATTTGGCCATAAACGTTACACTCAACCCCATGCTGTCGGCCAATTCTTTGAGACATTGTTTATAAACCACGTGGCGGTCGGCCATGTCTAAGCCTTCGGCGTAGTGTACATTTAGCTCATGCTGACCCAGCCCCCACTCCCCTTTTGAGGTTTCGACAGGTACGCCCGAGTTTTTGAGATGTCGACGAGCGGCGGCCGTAAATGGCTCATTGCGAGTGCCTTGCAAAATATGGTAGTCTTCTAAGTACCAGCCCGCAGGAGTCAGGTCTTGATAGTGTTGCTGGTGAGCGGCTTTATAGCTATTTTCAAAAACATAATATTCCAATTCCGAAGCCATCATCGATTCAAAGCCTTGATTTTGAAGTTGTTGCAATTGATTTTTCAGAATAGAGCGAGGTGCTTCGGGCGTGAGTTGATGCGTTTTTTCATTTTCAATATCGCACAATACCATCGCTGTTTTGTCCAACCATGTCGCCAATCGTAGCGTTTTGAGGTCGGGTACAAGATGAAAATCGCCATAGCCCAGTTCCCAATTTGCAAAACTATAACCTCGCACAGGCTCCATTTCCATATCGGTCGTCAATAAATAATCGCAGCCATGCGTACCCGACTTGTGGACAGACTCGACAAAAAAATCAGCATCAAAACGTTTACCCACCAACCGCCCATAATGGTCAGTAAATCCCACTACAACAGTTTCTATTTGTTCTGCGGCAACGAGTACCGTCAGTTGGTCGAGGGTCAGCAGTCCTTTCATATTTTTTTTGATGTAAGGTACAAATTTTTGAATAAATCTAATGAAACGTTAGCTTAGTTTAAAGAAAAATAAATAGTCTCAACAATTCAGATATTCTGAAAATATTACTTAGTTTTACGTTCTACATAAGGCATTTATCTAAATATTATCACTATGAAATGGTCATTTAGTCAAAAAGAAACCATATTGTTTATAATAGGTATTGCCACGGGAGCGGTACTTTACAAAGCAGTCAGTTGCTGTACTATATCTTGGGTAACAGGTTTTGTTACCGAAATGCTTAAATAATTGTACCTCTATTTCATAAATGCAACCCGAATTCCTACTGAAAGCCAGCGGTCGGGCATCTTTACTCCCAACAAATCGGCATAGTCTCCGTTAAACAAATTTTGAACCTGAACCAGTAAATAGGTTTTTTGTTTCCAGACATTTACATCAATTTTTGTGTTAATAACTTGATAATCAGTTTTTAATTCACGGTTTATAGCCGCCGCCGAAGCTGCATCACGGCTTTTCCAAAGACCGCTAACGCTCCAATTAAAGTAAGGTGTAGTCAGCACAACAGTACCCGAAGCTAATTGGCCAGCGTAGTTTGTCAAATATTGAGATACAATACCTTGACTGTTTTTTGACGAAATCCAAGTATAGCCAACGCCCGCTTCAAATGTTGCTTTGGGCGTTAGTTTGGCTTTTGTCCATAATTCCAACTCTAATCCTTTTGTCTGCACAGCGGCCAGATTTTGAGCAAAGAAATAGTCTGACCCTTTTTTGAGATTGGCGTTATTCCAAATTTGTGTTTCATTGGTTTTTACATAATCAATCAAGTTTGTCGCATCACGATTAAAGGCCGTTGCTTTCAGAACCAGATATTTACCCAACTGCACATCTGCTCCAAGTTCAGTATTCCAAGCTCTTTCTGCTTCCAGATTTGGATTTCCTAAGTTACGAAGCGGTGTAAGTGGTGCATGTAGGTTATTGGAGGTATAACGCTCTGTAAAGTCGGCAGCACGAATAGATTTACCAAAAGATCCCCTCAATGTAGCAAATTGCCCAATCTGGTAACTGACATTAACCTGCGGACTAATTTCTGTACCATAAGACGAATCATTGTCTAATCGTAAACTACCTGTAACATTGAGCGATGGAACAGGCCGATAACTTGACAGCCCATAAATACCCCAATGACCCGTCTGATGGTCGCCTCGGTCGGTGCTTGCTAAGTCTCTACGGTCAATTTGACCTCCCAGCGTTAATTTGAATACATCGGACAATTTGGCGTAATGATTGACCTGTAAATTGGTATAATTAGAAAAATTACTATTTGGTAATATGCTTGGAATATTGGCATTAAACACATAATAATCGTGATTGTTTTGCCGTGCCACCTGCAACTCTGTCGTATGGCGGTCGTTGAATTTATAACGCAACTGCCCTTGATACCAATCCCGTTTTACTGTTTCACGAGCCAAATCTAATGTACTTCTTGTGTAGTAATATTGAGCATTAAAATCTCTATCATCAATGGCCGCTCTTGCACTGACCGATAATTGACCAAAATCATAAGCCGCCGACAGTGAATATGTTTTGAGGCTAAAATCGCTCCGCCGTTGGTCGTTTGGAGTCTTTAATTGTAACAACTGTCCTGCCGATTGATTGATGAGTATGCCACCCCCAATCTGAAACCGTTGTTTTTTTAGATAAACACCCGCATTCAAATGTCGCAAATCGTACTCGCCACCTGCGAGGGTCGCTTTAACATCATAGCCGTCTGGGCGGCTATTTTGGCTAAATGTTTTGGTAATAATATTGATAATACCACCAACGGCATCAGCCCCAAATAAGGCAGAGCCTGCACCACGAACCACCTCAATTTGTTCTATTTCGGCTGGTGTAATTGGTATATAACCGTTAAAATGCCCCGTCAGTGGGTCATTGACTCTCATACCATCAATCAATATCAAAACCTGATTGAATGTACTGCCCCGCATGGTTATATCGGCCTGTGTACCAAAACTACCCCGAGACTGTACTTCGACCGATGGCAAAAATCGCAGTATGTCATCAAGTGAATTAACTGGATATTTAGACAAATCTTTTCCAGAAATAATGGTAATATTACGTCCTAATTGCTTAGTGTCTAATCCCAAACGAGACGAATAAACGGTTACATTGGGCAGCACTACAAGGCTGTCAGCAGTCTGAGAATGAACTATGTAGCTACTAAAAACCAATACTTTTAATACCAATAATGTGTACAATTTTATCATTTGATGTGTGTTAGATTTAACACAAACTTACGACAAGATATGAGATAATCAGTAATTCTATGCCCCAAGAAATCATACTACCCACCAAATATTATTTAGATTATTTCAGATTTTTGTTGGAGTTTGTCCAACGGCTCTATGGTCATATTCTAAACGACAACGAGCGACAATTTATCGAAATCTTTGAGCAACTCTCCGAAGATGCCCAATGTTTGTTTGTGAGATTTAGCAATCGGTCGGGGTTATTTTTCAGGACTAATAAAATCAAGTATGAAGAAATATTAGACATTCAAGATGCCATCAATGAGCTAAAATTCAATGGTTTATTAGAAGAACTCGACGATATTCATGCTGCTCACATAGACGAAATTTTAAACTTATTTACCAAAGAAGAATGGCTCAAAATGGCCCCGCCCTCAGAGTTGTCTTTACGTTCGCTCTCCAAACCCAACTTGGTACGCTACCTCAAAGCTACGTTTCAGTTCAAAGACCTAATCAGCGGCCTTGACCTTTTAGAGCCTGTGGTTAAAGTCTGTGCCGAAGTAGAAATGATGATGTTTAAGTTTTTGTTTTTTGGCAATCGCCATGCCGATATGACCGAATTTGTGGTGCGAGATTTGGGCAAAATCAATTTTGAGCATTACCAAGACGATGCCTACACCGCCCGATTTAACAACAGAGCCGAGGCCGAGCAAAAACTGATGGTGTCGCTGACCAACGAAACATTTTACCAAAAACAACAATCGGCCACACCACCCGAAGATATTTATTTGTGGTTTATAAGCTGGAACGCCTCCCTACCCAAACTGAGCGAAGTAGCCCAACCAAGCTACGACCGATTGGTGTGTAAAGTAGCGTTGTATTTAGAACGACAAAAACTATCTGAACAAGCCCTTGATGTGTATCAGTTTACAGACAAAATACCGTCAAGAGAGCGGCGAGCAAGGCTACTGCTGCGATTGGGTATGATTGACGAAGCCAAAGCTCTTTGCCAAGCCATGGCTGCCGAGCCTCAAAATGCCGATGAGCGGTTTTTTGCTATTGATTTTGAACAAAAATTAGCCACAAAAAAACGAACTAAAAAAAGTGTAACGCAGTTTTTGCACGATGCCCAAACCATCACAGTTCCGATTGACTACCGCCGCCGAGTAGAGCAAGGCGTGGCCGACTATTTTACAGAGCGTGGCTATCAAGCCGTTCATTCCGAAAACTACCCGTGGCGTGGGTTGTTTGGTCTGGTTTTTTGGGATATTATCTATGACACCAACGTTCAGGCTATTCATCACCCTTTGCAGCGTGCGCCGTCCGATTTTTATTTACCCGATTTTTATCTTAAACGTCAAACCCAAATCAAACAACGATTAGCCGAATTAGATACAACCGACAAGTTTTTGGTAAATATCGAAACTACTTTTATTCAAAAATTCGGTACGGCCAACGTCATGGTGGACTGGCATGAGGTATTGATGGTTTTGTGCCAAATTATCGTCAAAAATCTCACAATCAGTCAGTTGAGTGTTATTTTATTGGAAATGGCACAAAATTTACGAGAAAACACACACGGTTTTCCTGACTTGATGATTTGGAACGACAACGAAATGGAACTAATAGAAGTCAAGTCGCCGACCGACCATTTGTCGGCACAACAACTTTATTGGCTACAACTTTTCAGACGAGAAGGCATCTCTGCAAGGGTACTACGGGTTGAGTGGGGCGAGGCCAAAAAAGCTATTTTGAACGTCTGATTTTAAAAAAATGTTCAGAGTATAGTAGCGTATTTTCAATAACTTGTATGCAAAACTAACCATTTATGGACATACCCATTTATCCTTTTAAAGGGCCAATAACCGAATATCGCTATCAATTTACAAGTATTAGTATTGATAAAAACGTAGCAAAAGTTGTCAGATTTTCGGAACTTTCAGACGATATGTACAATCTTGCTTTGTTTGACCAACAGCCCGACGGCAGTGAAAGTAGCGA
>JAYVJH010000481.1:0-7615 GCA_043769455.1 Runella sp.
TGATAAAAGAGGGTATTATTACCGAAAAAGAGGTCCAAGAAGCAGCTGAAAATTACCTCATAATATAATCTGTAGAGTTTTCAGTATGTAAATAAATAAATTGTTTTTATATTTACCACCTCAATAAAACAATTACTATTATGGCAAAAAGTCAAGATGCGAAGAAAGCAGTAAAAAAAGAGCCTCTGAAAACTGCAAAAGAAAAAAAAGAGGAAAAAAGAGCTAAAAAACCAAAATATGATTAGAAACACCCCCTCGGGGTGTTTTTTTTAGTAACAAACCAACCAAACGATTTTGTCAGTAACAGTATTTGCCATAACGCCGCCCTTTACCCAACTCAATACGCCCTACCCTGCTACGGCTTATATCAAAGGGTTTCTGAATACCAAAAACATTTCTTGTATTCAGGCCGACTTGGGTATTGAAGTTATTTTAGAATTGTTTTCTAAGAAGGGACTGACGGAGTTATTCAGCCCCCTGACCCCCGAAGGGGAAATCAATAAAGGCTTCGAGAGCCGAGATGCTGCTCGCATCGTGGCCCTCAAAGACGATTATATACAAACTATTGATGCAGTTGTGGCATTTTTACAAGGCAAAAACCCTACCTTGGCTCACCTTATTTGTCAAGACGATTTTTTGCCAGAAGGGCCACGATTTGAACAATTAGAAGAACTCGACTGGGCCTTTGGCTCAATGGGTATGCAAGACAAAGCCAAACATTTGGCAACGCTCTATCTCGAAGATATTTCAGATTTTATCAAAGACTACATCGACCCACACTTTGGGTTTAGTCGCTACGCCGAGCGGCTGGGGAGGTCGGCTAATAGTTTTGACGAATTGTATGAAGCTCTCAGTCAGCCGTTTACATACATTGATGCTATTTTAATCAAAATTTTGGCCGAGCGTATGGCCACAGTAAACCCAAGATTAGTGGCCATAACAGTCCCCTTTCCAGGTAATTTATATGCTGCTTTTAGAATTGGGCAATGGATTAAAAAAAATTATCCAGACACCAAAATTGCCATGGGCGGAGGCTTTGCCAATACAGAACTACGGTCGCTGTCTGATGTACGGGTTTTTGAGTTTTTTGACTACATAACACTCGACGACGGCGAAGTACCGTTGGAAGAAATCATACGAAACTTGAAAAATGATGGTTTAGGTATTTATAAACGTACATTTTTAATAGAAAACTCCCCCATCGGGGGGCGGGGGGCTTTTTATAAAAACAATTCTACCAAAAGCGACTATAAACAGTCAGAAGTCGGTACGCCTGACTATTCAGATTTATGGCTCGACCGATATATTTCGGTTATCGAAATTATAAACCCTATGCACCGAATGTGGAGCGATGGCCGCTGGAATAAACTCACCATGGCACATGGCTGTTACTGGGGAAAGTGTACGTTTTGTGATATTTCGTTGGACTATATCAAAATTTATGAACCTATCGCAGCCAATATTTTGTGCGACCGTATCGAACAAATGATGGCGCAAACAGGCCAAAATGGGTTTCATTTTGTGGACGAAGCCGCTCCGCCCGCACTTATGCGAGCCTTGGCGTTGGAGATTTTGCGTAGAAAACTCGTCGTTAGTTGGTGGACAAATATTAGGTTTGAGAAAAGTTTTAGTCGAGACCTCTGCACTTTACTCAAAGCCTCGGGCTGTATTGCGGTTTCGGGAGGTTTAGAGGTGGCTTCTGATAGACTTTTAGAACTTATCCAAAAAGGTGTAACGGTGGCGCAGGTAGCGCAAGTTACTCGCAACTTTACAGAGGCGGGCATCATGGTTCATGCCTATTTGATGTATGGCTTCCCAACGCAGACTGCCCAAGAAACCGTAGATTCACTCGAAATGGTGCGGCAAATGTTTGAAATCGGAATCTTACAGTCGGGTTTTTGGCATCAGTTTGCTATGACGGCACACAGCCCCGTGGGAATGTTTCCAGAACAATTTAAAGTAAAAAAAGACAACGAAACCATCGGGACGTTTGCCAACAACGACATTGAGTTTACAGACCCCAGCGGTACAGACCACGATATGTTTAGTTTTGGATTAAAAAAATCGCTCCTAAACTTTATGCACGGTATGTGCTTTGACTTTTCACTTCAAGACTGGTTTGATTTTAAGATTCCCCGTACCAAAATCCCCAAAAACTATATTGAAGCGGCATTAGCCGAAGCTGATGACTTTATACTCAGGCCTTCTTCTAAGATTGTTTGGCTTGGCAAAAAACCCTTAGTAACTTACACAGATTCTCGAAAAGGTATGGTAGCTACTCTGATATTTTACAACAAAAAAGAAACATTTAAACTCAAACTCAACCACAAACAGGGCGACTGGCTGGCAGAAATAACAGATTTGACATCGGCAAAAAACAAGAAAGTTTATACATTTCAGGAAATAAAAAACCACTACGAAGCAGCACAACTTACTGATTTTGAGTTGTTTTGGTACAGTAAGCCAATCAATACTCTACGGCAGTCGGGTTTGTTGGGTTTGTGAGCCAGACGACCAATTTTATTCTATCCACTTCCAATCTCTACCAATAACTAATTCTTTTTTTAATCCTTGCGCTATGAGTTGTTCTCGGGTTTTGTCGGGATTGAGCCGTTTGGCTGGTAGCTTTGAGGCTTCGGCCAAGCCATAAATCAACATAGCCGAAAACCGAACCCCGTCTGTTATTTGTTCTTTATTGATGAGGTCAAAGCAGTCGCAACTGGCATGGTAGCAGGCCATTATCTCGGGTGAAACCCTACCCATGGGCGCCCCCGTCGGAATACCCTCAAGCATATACGGCTGGTGGTCTGAGTGCAGCCCAGCACGATTTAGTACTGTGTTCTTAAATTTGGGGTCGGTCTTTGCGATTTGCACACCTATATTCTGAAAAAACGGCACAAACTCATCACGCCCACCCACGGCCATACCATAAACGGCATTGGTCATATCGAGATTCATCATAAACTGGACCTTATCAATTTGTTTGGTCTTAATCAATTCTTTGAGGTGGTAGCGAGAGCCAAGTAGCCCTTCTTCTTCGCCCATAAACAGCACAAACTCAATGGTACGTTTGGGCTTGATTTTGAGTACTTTAAAAGTCCGAGCCATGTCTATAATCGTAAATGCCCCCAGGCCATTGTCCGATGCGCCCGTTGCCAAATCCCACGAGTCTAAGTGGCCACCCACTATAATTTTATCGCTCGACTTACCTTTGAGAGTAGCAATTATGTTGCGGGCTTTTATTTTTTTGCTAAAATTTTGCATATCAATCACGGCGTTCAGGTGTTTATCTACTTTTATCCACCGACGGATTTCTTCGCCGCTTTCTTTGGCAATATTAACGGCAGGAATCGAAATAAGCGACCCCGTAACAGAAGCCGTGCCAGTCAAAAGTATGTTGTTGGGTACTTGATTGACGGTAATAATAGCAGTGGCTCCGTACTGAATGGCTAACGCTGTTTTTTCGGAACGATGTAGGTTTTTTTGGCCTGGCTTGGCATCAACCAGACCAATATTGACGAGTGCAACGCTACCTTTGAGCTTGTCTTTGGCCGCTTCAAAGTCTTCTTCTAAGCCGTTGCCAACGTCTATAATTGAGCCTTTAACATTGGCCTTAACGGGCGAGTAAGCCAGCGCAACGACAGGTACGTCATGAAAGTTGTCGCTCTTGTCGGGTACAACACTGAGCGTTACGGTGTCTCGTAACCATGATTCTACCTCAAATGGCTGAAATTTAACATCATAGCCATATTTTTTTAATAAATTAAAGGCATATTGCTCTGCACGAGTACCATTGCCGCTACCTGTCAATCGATGGCCGATGGTAGCGGTAGCATCACCAAGTGTTTCGTAAGCATGACCATTTTTGAGTACTTCGTTATTGATTTTTGTAAATATATTTATGTATTCGCTGTCAGTATTGAACGAAAATAACATACAAAAAACAACTAAAATAATAGGATAAGTTTTATTTTTCATTGAGAAGTGAAACGGTGTTGGGGTTTTTGACACTAATGTACGGTTAAAAACAAAAAGAATGTCAATATTTTTAATAAAAATTTAATTTTATTATCTTACGGTTTTGTTTCACCTCTCAACCTTGTTTTTGGTCTCTTATTTTATTTTTTAATCGAATGTAAACCTTCTCAACTCATAAAATAGCCGCTCAATCAGATTGAGGTTTTCAGTAACAATCTCGCCCGAGGCAGTGAGGCCGTTGCGAAATGGTATTGTTTTTTGGGAACTCGTCATTAGCCCTTTTGGAAAACTCACACGCACCACAAAGGCCGTATCTTTGGACATCTCAGATACGGCCTCAATGCGGCCTGCCACAATACCAAACTCTTGAAAAGGATAACTCGGAAACTTCACCAATACCTCCTGCCCTGCTTTGACTTTACCAAAATTGTAAGGCCCCACTTGCATCTCACCATAAAAACCACCACCACCCGACAAAGCGTTGTCAGACAAAGCGTTGTCAGAAAGTATATAAAACAATTCTTGACCTGTTTTAACCGACTGATTTTCTTGTAGTTGTGCCAGAAACGATACCTTGCCAGCTACGGGCGCAACGGTAACATACCGCTGTTTCCAAGATTCTATATCGCTCTTTAAGGTGTTGATGGCTTGTAGGAGTGTATTGGTTTGTTCGGTCGTAGTTTTGTTGAGTTCTAATATTTCTTGCCGTTTTTGATTTTGGCTCATGACGTTGTTGTTGAGGCTGGTACGGGCTTGGTCGTAGGTTTGTTTTTTGCCCAAATATTTACTCTGCGCTTGGCGCATTTCTACGTCTGGAATCACTCGGTCTCGATGTAGTTTGCGTTGCATCACAATATCAGCATCGGCCAGTTCGAGGTCAGACTGGTAGTTGATGGCCTGATTGTCGAGGTTGTCGGCTAAGGATTGTAATTGTTGCAAATCGTTTTGTAGTGCCGCTCGTTTTTGGGCAAAAGTCCCACCTGTTACCAACGCCCGAGAACGCACAAAGGCATCTTGAAAAGTCTGGTAAGATTTTTGAATTTCGCCCAACTGAAAAAATGCTGGTACGTCCATCTCGTACATAGCAACAACGTTTGCCCTACTCGACAAAACCACTAACGAATCTACAACTTGACTCAAAGCGAGTACTTCGTTGTGATTGGCGGCACTTTCCAAAAACGCTAATTGTTGGCCTTTTTGTACACTTTGGCCGTTGCTCACAAACAGTTTTTCCAACAGCCCATCGCTACGAGCCAGTACAGGTTTAGGGGCGTTGGTAGCCAAGATTCGTAAATTGGCCTTGACCAAATCAGGGTATTGCACAAACCAACCGACTGCCAATAGTACGACCAAAACCCCAAAAAAGACCGTAATACCCCAGCGAATGAGCCAGCTTGGCGGGCGGCTTAAAATCTCGTCCACGGCCGCCCCCCTGCCCCCAGAGGAGGAGTTAAAAACAGTGTGAGATTTTTCAGTAAAAATATCGTTATTTATAGTCATGGATAAGCCATTTTATAATTTTACTATCGCTAATGAAGCCCTGCGCTTTGAGTTTATGAGTATTGGAAATACTATTATTCAAAAAATAGTACTCTATGAGCATACAGACTTAGACAATATGTACAACCTTACCCTATCTGATGTTTTATTCAACAGGTCAACTGCTGCTAATGTTGTTTCAAACAATGGGGATTTACCAAAAGTATTGGCAACAGTAGTTCAAACATTATTCTTGTTCTTTGAAAAATATCCGCTCGCTGTTGTCGCTTTTGCAGGAAATACCCCAAGTCGTAATCGTTTATATCGAATTGTGATTAACCAAAATAGCGACAAACAAAATTTTCCTTTCAATATTTATGGATTGTATGATGGTATAGTTGAGCCATTTAAGACGGATTTTGACTGTGATGGCTTTTTTATTTCGCTTAAACCCAATATATTTACAATATGAAAACAACGACAAGAAAAAAACAAAGGGAAGAGTTGCACTTTGATAGCCCCGAAGCGGCCTCTGCCTACAAAACTGCACGTATGAACGAAATGCTCAAAAAAATCAAAAATATCGAGGTTCTCACAAATTCATCGTTTACAAAATCGTAAATAGTCGAGTCTTCATTTTTTCATTTCTTTCATTACCTTCATTATTTTTCAATCCCCCAACTCCAACTGATTTTTGACTAATTCAAAATACTTTCCTTGCCGCTGTACGAGTTCGGTATGTGTGCCAATTTCTACGATTTCGCCCCGCTCCAACACCACAATCTGGTCGGCATTTTTGACAGTGCTGAGGCGATGAGCCACTACGACTACTGTCTTTCGAATACGCTGCTGCCTACCGAAGGCTTCGCTTTGAGCAAAGCCTTCAGTTTCTGTCTTTCCCCTAAAAAATTCATTTAGATTATTGACAATCACCGCTTCGTTGCTGGCATCGAGCGAGCTGGTGGCCTCGTCAAAAAACAAATATTCAGGGTTTTTATAAACCGCCCTTGCTATCAGAATACGCTGTTTTTGGCCGCCGCTTATACCGTTGCCTTCTGCCCCTATTTTGGTATTGTAGCCAAGTGGCAGACTTTCAATAAATTCTTGAATATTGGCCACCCGTGCGGCATCAAACAACCGCTGTACATCCACCGTTTCGTCGCCAATAGCTATATTGTTGGCGATGCTGTCAGAAAATATAAAACCGTCTTGCATCACAGAGCCGCAGATGCTACGCCAATGACGAAGCCCCGCGCGGCGTACCGTCCCAACCCCCGATGGGGGAGTTATTACTCCCCCATCGGGGGTTGGGCTATAAAATCTCAACAACAACTTCAAAAGGGTAGTTTTGCCGCTGCCGCTGCTGCCTACTATGGCCGTAACTTTGCCTTGTGGTATGGTCAGGTTGATGTTGCGTAGCACAGGCTCATTGCCAGCATCTGGATAGGTAAAAGAGAGGTTGTGGATAACAATAGCCAGCCCCCTAACCCCCGATGGGGGGACTATTATTCCCCCATCGGGGGTTAGGGGGCTTTCATCTTCCAAACTATGCACTTCGTTTAGTCTTTCCAAACTTATTTTGGCATCTTGCCAGTGTTGGACAAACTGTATAAACTGCTCGATGGGACTGTTTAACTGGCCAATGATATACTGCAAGGCCATCATGCCGCCCAGTGTCATACTGCCATTGATGACGGCCGTAGCTGCCCAAAAACTAATAAAAATATTTTTAGATTCGTTGATAAACACCGCCCTAGCTTGCTGAAACTGCCCCACGGCCAAGCTACTCATGTTGAGCTTAAACGACCGCACCTGTAAGTTTTCCCATTGCCAGCGTTTGAGGTGTTCGGCGTTATTTAACTTAATGTCTTGAATACCCTGAATGAGTTGTATGAGCGAACTTTGGTTTTGGGAAGCCAGCGCAAACCGTTTGTGGTCTAAAGCCCGCCGATAACGCAAAAACAACATAACCCAAGCCGTATAAAGCACACTGGCCAGCACAAAAATACCAAAAATGGTAAGGCTATACTGTGCCAAGACAACACTAAAAATGACCAAATTAAACAAGGCAGATTCAAGTAATAAATGCAACTTTTTGGTTAAATATTTGAATTGGACTTAAATAGCCATGTCTTTTTCTGGGTCTGTTGTTAATAAT
>JAYVJH010000482.1:0-3010 GCA_043769455.1 Runella sp.
CCCAAAACCCCTACAAAGCCCCCGAACCAGTAGAAGACATAGCCACCGACGACCGCACCAAAAAAAGTGGAAAAACATTGCTCGAAAAAGAAGGAATTGAGGTCAGGAATCAGGAATCAGAAAGTAGGAATCAGGAATCAGAAAGTAGGAATCAGAAAGCAGAAAAACCAACATCTGACATCTTACATCAAACATCACTCGACAACTACCTCCCAGCCATAGGCTCAAACGACCAGATTGTCAGACATTCGGGCTACACACTTCGCTATCGAGAACAATACGAACAAGCCGACTGGGTGGCATACAAACTTACCCAAGGCGAAGCCGAGTCTTATTTGTCTCGTGAGGGCAATCAGTTTATGCCCGACCCGTTGGTCAAAACTGGCTCTGCCGTAACAACCGACTACACACGCTCAGGCTACGACCGTGGGCATTTGGCCCCCGCAGGCGACTTTAATTTGTCTGTTGATGAAAAACGAGAGTCTTTTTATATGAGCAATATTAGCCCACAAATCGCTGATTTTAATCGTGGAATATGGTCAAATTTAGAACAAAAATTTAGAGATTGGTCAAGACGAGATGGTGAAATTTATATCGTAACTGGCCCCGTTCTCAAACCTGGCCTGCCAACCATTGGCCGATACAACGAGGTGGCTGTGCCTGAACAATATTACAAAATAGCACTCTGTTTGACAGACGAAAAGCCCCGCATGATTGGATTTTTGCTAAAAAACGAGTTCTCAAACGAAAACCTTAAAACGTTTGTGGTATCTGTCGATGAAATTGAGCAACTGACAGGTATTGATTTTTTTGCCCAATTACCCGACAGTTTAGAGCGCACACTCGAAGCCAGTACCACGACCAAAGGCTGGTTTGCTTCACGAAACTAAACGCAAGACGACAATACCACCGTGTTTTTTTATCTTGTTGAGATAGTCGGTCAATGGCTCTTTTGAAATCATTATTTGCTTAAATTCTGACGAAGCATGAAGCAAATAAATACGTCCGTGTTGCTTAACGGCAAAGCCCTCGTGGTTAAAGTCTAAGCCTTTGACAGTAGAAGTTATGCCAATAATATCGCCTTCGTTGATGTATTTTTCGTTGATTTTGTTTTTGGGCAAATGGTATTTGGTCAATTTGCTTAGTTTTTTTTCTGTTTGAGCAATATACTCAAAAACCAAATCATTGACTAATGGCTCATATAGTTTTCGGTGTTTGGTCATAAAGTTTATCTGTTTATCAAGCGGCTTACTGTCAGGTATTTGGGAAGTAATGTCTTGAATAAAATTGTTTTTTTGTGCCTGAACAATCCATTCCCCAAAATAATGTAGCCGAGATTGATAACCATCAATTTGCCCAGAGCGATAGCGCAGTTTTTGTAATGTTTTTTGGTATTCTAAATACGTTTTTGAGCCATATCGAGATTCGGTCAATGCCAGTACAGACTCTACAAAAGTATAACAGTCGAAGGCCGTGAGATTACAAACCAAGCCTTCGGGCTGCCGTTCGAGGGTATGTGCTTGGTAGGGCTGGCCAACAAAACTCTGGGCAATGGCTATCATAGTTTTGGCTTTTGATTGGCCTAATGGTCGTTTCATTGTTTGCTCAAAAGTAGATTGCTGACTACTTGCAAGCAGACTTATCAAAAGCAAGATGAAGGTAAGATTTAGACTTTTCATATAAATTAAAAAGTTGGGTGTAATGCTACAGCGAGCCTAAAATAGACAATTTACATAATTTCGACAAAATATTCATAAATTTGTCTTATGAATTTAGACAATCAACCAATGAAGGCAAAATATATAAACCCTTTTACAGACTTTGGATTTAAGAAAATATTTGGTGAAGAAGCAAGTAAACCTTTACTTATCGACTTTTTGAAGAATTTATTGCCTGAAACACATATTGTTGATTTAACTTTTAAGGACAAAGAAAAGTTAGGGAAATCCAAAGAAGACCGAAAAGCGATTTACGATATTTATTGTGAGAACGACAAAGGCGAAAAAATAATCGTAGAATTACAAAAAGCAAAGCAAAATTACTTTAAGGACAGAACAGTATTTTATTCAACCTTTCCTATTCAAGAACAATCAGAAACTGGCGATTGGAATTATGAACTAAAAGCAGTCTTTTGTGTAGGTATTTTAGACTTTACTTTTGAGGACAAGAAAAATACAAAAGAAAGAGAAGTTATCCATACAGTACAGTTGAAAGACCAAAACAATCAATTATTCTATGACAAACTCAAATTTGTGTATTTAGAAATGCCTCATTTTATAACGACAGAGCAAGCATTGGTAACTCGTTTGGACAAATGGTTGTATTTTATCAAACATTTAGAAGATTTTCAAAGCATTCCTGAAATCTTTAAAGACGAAATATTTTCACAAGCCTTTGAAAAAGCGGAAATTGCAAAATACAGTGACCAAGAACGAAGCGATTACGAGGATAGTTTGAAAAGTTACAGGGATTTAAAAGGTGTTATTGACACTGCTTATGATGAAGGGAAAATAGAGGGAAAAATAGAGGTTGCAAAAGCACTCAAACAAAGTGGAGTTCCGAGCGATATTATTTGCAAGACAACGGGACTTTCAGAAAGTGAAATTGACAGACTGTGAGAAGAAATACACTACTATATATTTGGGATTCTATTTTCTATACTTCTGCTTTACTTTTCCGTAAACAAACATAAAAGTAAAGCCATTTATGAATAGCAAATCACAACTAACAAATTCTTTTTTGGCGGTCATCATTGGCTATTTGGCTCTGCCTGTGGCGGTGTTTTGGTGTGGCTGGTTTGAGTGGTGGGTAGCGGTAGTTTGTTTATTGGCAACCGTATATTTATTTTGGGTAGGTTATGGGCGAATCGTTGAAGGCTGTATTTTAACAAAAAACATACATCAGACATCAAACCGCAGCGGCAGCGGCATCAGACATCAAATATCCTACATCTCAATCGCTTTTGTTTGGACGTATTTGGCTGGTGTCGGTGGTTTTCGACCTCAACACT
>JAYVJH010000483.1:0-1807 GCA_043769455.1 Runella sp.
TTGATTTTAGAACACTTTTTTCTGTAAATTGATGTTAGGTGTTTGCAAAGGGGTAGAGTTTTTTTATTGCATAAAGGCTTAAATGATAAAATGCGTAAAGGTTTTTTTATTTGATCATTCAAGCCAAGCATTTCAAAAAATCAAAGTAATCAAATAACACCCCAATTTGTAACTAAGCAAATGTGTTAATCTGCCATTGTGTCGATGTGTAAATTAAACGTTAAATATCAATGAGTTAGCTCAATCTGTAACTATGTTTGAATTTGCTCAACTTTTTAGTTTGTCTCGTATAAATAAACCACGATTTGATTTATTTGAAATATCTGATTATTAACTAATTATAACATTTTTCATTATTCGTTTTTCACTTTTCACTATTTATGAACCGTATTTTTGCTGTTGTTCTAGCTATTGTTTTTTTCTTTTTAATTGATTTTTATGTATTTCAAGTTGTCAAGACACTTACCAAGTCAAGTACTACCGACACTCGCCGCCTGATTTACTACTTTTATTGGTCTATTCCTATTGTCAGCTTGTTGGTTTGGATTGTTACCCAGTTTGTCATTTCGCCCGATGTCTTGCCTCGCTCTACTCGTCAGTTTGTGTGGGCGGCCATACTGATACCCTACTTTGCAAAGTTAGCGATGATTTTGGTATTACTATTCGATGACGTAATACGATTTTTTAAATGGGTCATTTCTTTTTTTACAAAACAACAAGAAATAGCTACAACTGACCCATCTGTTATCTCAGAAGGCATCAGTCGGTCTGACTTTTTGATGAAAACGGCATTGGCCGTAGGTGGTACAACGGTTGCTGGTTTTGCTTATGGCATAGTATCGGGCGCACACGACTACCGCATTAGGCGCATCACAGTTTCTCTCAAAAACCTACCCAAAGCCTTTGACGGCATTAAGATAGGGCAGATGTCGGATATTCACTCGGGTAGTTTTTTTAACCGAACTGCCGTCAAAGGCGGGGTAGAAATGTTGATGAAAGAAAAACCAGATATGGTGTTTTTTACAGGCGACTTGGTCAATAACACCGCCGACGAAGTCAAAAGCTATATTGATATATTTGATAAAGTCAAGGCACCACTGGGGGTATATTCAACGCTTGGCAACCACGACTACGGCGACTACTACCAATGGCCAACTGCCGAAGCCAAACGCCAAAATCTCAAAGATCTCATCAAAGCACATAAATTATTAGGTTGGGATTTGTTGATGGACGAAAATAGGTCAATAAAAATCGGTAATGAACACATTGCTGTTTTGGGAATCCAGAACTGGGGTGGGGGGAGTTTTGCTAAATATGGTGACCTCAAGAAAGCATACATTGGCATTGCCGATGCACCTGTCAAACTACTACTCTCGCACGACCCATCGCATTGGGAACTACAAACCCAAAAAATGACTCCCGATATTGACATTGCCTTTGCGGGTCATACACACGGAATGCAGTTTGGGGTTGAGGTAGCGGGCTTTCAATGGAGTCCAGTACAATGGCGATACAAACAATGGGCGGGGCTTTATCAACAAAACGACCAGTATTTATACGTCAATCGTGGCTTTGGATATTTGGGATACCCTGGCCGATTGGGTATTTTGCCCGAAATTACAATCATGGAACTAAGAAGTGCTTAAAACTAACAAAATACAAAAATGAAACACCTGTTACTAATTTTGCTGCTGCCTATTTCAGGCTTTATGTCGTACTTAACTCACAATCAAACACCAGAAACAACCATACCGATTTGCCACGCCGCACCCATGCACGCCATGGCATCGCTCGGTACTGATGCCAA
>JAYVJH010000484.1:0-1702 GCA_043769455.1 Runella sp.
ACGTGCGCCGAGCGATGGTAGCACAGCAGCAGCGCATGGGTCGAAATAAAGGCATTGTCATGGACGGACGAGATATTGGCACAGTAGTTTTTCCAGCGGCCGAACTCAAAATTTTTATGACCGCCGACCCACTCATCAGAGCCGAGCGTCGCCAAATAGAACTCTTAGCCAAAGGCGATATGCTTGACGTTCAGGAAATTCTGACAAATATTCAGCACCGAGACCACATAGATACCACCCGTGCCGATAGCCCTCTCCGCCAAGCCGCCGATGCTATCTTGATAGATACAACAGGCATGACACTCAACGGCCAAATTCAGTTAGTGTCTGAATTGGTTGAAAATAAATTGGGCGGATTAATACCATAATATCAAAATTATCTGTCATTGTCCTAAAATCTAACTGAGTAACCTACTACCTTGTCAGATCTAAACAACGGCTCTATTGGTATGTTGTTAAATTACAACTTACTGATAATAAATACTATAAATACAATACCATATCACTGCTTCGGTAGAAAAACGATTTTTTCTACATCTCTGAACAATTTGAGCCTAAACGGGGTCTGGTCGCTCTTGCGATTTGGCTATACAAATCTTCTTTCAATCTACCATCAATTTTTGTGCAAAATCAATCCTTATTGTGATTCTGGCTACGTCCATAGTCTGGTTTTGTGCAATTTCTACCTTACAATTATAATTTAAGGAGTCGTGAGTATATAGTACGGTGTCGTTAGTTAAATACAATGCTGTTAATCAGTAAGTTATAAAAATTAAAACACCGTATTACTTTTGAATAAGTACTTAAGTGGCCAAGCAAATCTAAATTGTGATTGGTTAATTATCAAATATTTGTTATTCACCGCTTACTGCCCATCAAATTGTTCCAGATAATCGGCCACACGTTTTACGAACATTCCACCCAGCGCACCGTCCACCACTCGGTGGTCGTAAGAGTGCGATAGATACATCATACTTCTGATGCCAATATTGTCGCCTTGTGGGGTTTCGATGATAACTGGCTTTTTTTGAATAGCCCCAAAAGCCATAATCGCTACTTGTGGCTGAAGTATAATGGGCGTACCCATGATGTTGCCAAATGTACCAATGTTTGAAATTGTATATGTACCGCCCGCCAAGTCGTCGGCAGTAAGTTTATTGGCTCTGGCTCGGTTGGCCAAGTCGTTCACTTTTGCACTTAATGCCGCAACGACATATCTGTCGGCGTGACGAATAACGGGAACAATCAAATTGCCTGATGGCAGTGCTACGGCCATACCGATATTTATATCAGGTTTATGAATGACGTTATCGCCTTCAATAGAAACATTGATAGCTCTAAAATCTTGAATGGCTCTCACAACGGCTCGTATCAAAATAGGAGTAAATGTCAGGTTTTCGCCAGTCTCTTCTTTAAATTTGTTTTTGTTGGCATTGCGCCAGTTTACAACCTTTGTCATATCACATTCTACAAACGACGTTACGTGTGCAGATATGCGTTTGGAGCCCACCATTCGTTCTGCAATCATCTTTCTCATTCTGTCCATAGGTACAACTCGACCGAGTGAGGTTTGACTCAATGGCTGAGTTATATTTGGCTGAACAGGTTTTTGGTTGAATAAAGACTGATTTTTTGTTTCTATGTATTTCAAAATATCGGTTTTAGTAACTCTACTTTCAGTGCCTGTTCCTACAATTTGTTC
>JAYVJH010000485.1:0-7068 GCA_043769455.1 Runella sp.
ACCTGTACTATTCAACAAGTAAACTTTCACGCCAGCTACTGGGCTATCACCTGCTGATTGTGTGTTTGAGTTGTCATTGTCTAAGAATACATAATCACCGATTGAACCAAAACAGGTGGGTAAATCGTTTATCGTTACAGTTGTAGCTGTCGATTCGCAACCATCTGCACTTTTCACCTTTATTTGGTAAGTACCTGCTGGTAAAGCGGCACTTGTGGCCGATGCACCGTAAGTACTACCGTTGTCGAAGCTATACGTTACGCCTGTTGGTGCAGTTACGGTTATAGTGCCTGTTGCTATTGCACAGGTTGGCTGTGTGGTAGTGGTTGTTGGTGTTGCTGGTGTCAAGCCTATTTTTGTGACAACTGGCTTGATAGCAATGCAGCCGTCTGTTGTAACTAATTTGATGTAATAAGTACCTGAAACTTTGATAGCAGTGGCTGTACCTGTAGTGGCGTCTAATGCCTGAGTAGCAAGTGCATCTTTCCAGTAAGTCAATGTACCAGCGTCGCTACCAGTCGTAACGGCAGCAGCAGTCAAGTTTACTGTACCAGTACCACAAATTGTGGCAGGATTAGCAACGAGCAATGTTGGATTTACAATAACAACCACCCCATCAGAAGTAAATTCACACGGCGTACCGCTTGAATTTGGAACAGATACTTTGACTGTATAAGTACCGCCATCTGTTTCTTGGGCATTAAGTATATTTATAAAATGTTTGGGGCCTGTATAAACTACCACACCGTTTCTAAGCCAAGTATAGGTGGCTCCATATACACACTGAGTTGCTCTTAGTCTGATGGTCTCGCCGAAGCAATACTTAGTTGGAATGTTTATAATAGGTTTTACCAATGCACCAATTTTACCCAAAAATGTATATGAATTTTGGCATACATCGAAGCCTCTGATGTTGTATTGACCTGCACCCAGACCGCAAAATAAAGAATCGGTTTGAACTGGTCGAGTGATACCGCCAGTGGTATTTATAGCGATTATTTCATATTTCAACGGTAACAATCCACCTGTGGCATCGAATGCTTGAATACAAGCTGTTGTGCTTCCGCAAAGTGCGCCAAATGTTACTTCAAAAGTCGCCTGTTGGTAAGGTGGAACGGTTATTTGTTTAGTAACTACATTACAGCCGTCATAAAACTCAAAAGTATATGTTCCGCCACTTTGTAAGTTTGAAAAAACAGCAGTATTATTTACTTCATCTACTCGGTCAGGTCCAGCTATTATTTTATATTGCCGTATATCACTTACAGTATTATTACTTGTGCCAACCAAATTTACCTGTCCCGCATTGATGCAGGCATTGGTGGCATTGAGTTCTAAAGTTGGCAAAGTATAAGTAGCGAGTGTAAAGGTACCCGTTTTGAACGTACCACAGTTGTCTATCATTTTGTAAGTATAAGTATCTGCTGGTAAATATACTTCAAGCTCGTTATCTGTTTGTGTTGTGGGAGTTCCAGCTACAAATACCCCTGCGCTGTTTTTAACTTCAAAAGTGAACGGACTACTTGGGGTATAGGGTGGCCCAAAACCAACACCTAATTTGAATCCGTACAGATTGCTTGCATTAGGACATAGATTTTCTGTGTATGTGCCTAAGTTTTCTCCACCAGCAGCTATCAACTCAAAAACCTTTGTTACTCGTATGCCACATTTATCCGTTACAGTCAGCGTGTAGGTACAGGGTCTTGTTAAACCCGTAACATTGGCCGAGTAGCGAGTACCTTCGTCGTTGGTAAGCGTAACTGTTGGATTGACTCCTCCGCAGTTGTTGGTGAGTGTGGCAGTATAAGGAGGCACACCACCATCTACATACAAAAATGATCCTCCGCTCATGCCAGTGCATGCAGTTCCGAGTGTCCCCCATGCTTCTACAACTGGAGTAATTATATTTATTGTTGTTGTTTTTGTACTAATGGTGCCGCAGTTATCTTTGGCCTGTACTGTATAAGTACCACCTGGGGTTAGTTGAAAAATCCCCGAAGTATTTGATATTCCTACTTGGTCTGGTCCCGCCGTAATTGTGTATGTTACTGTTCCATCAGTAACACTCGATGTGTAAGTGGCGGTATATTTACCATCACAGCTTACCTTTTTTATGGCAGGATCACTTAAATTTAGTACAGATGCCACTGGTATTTGCAATGTACGAGTCTGAAAATTGTCGCAAGCGTCCCAAACCTGAACGGTATAAGTTGTACCTACTGTTAGGCCAGTAAATGTCTCCGATGATTGGAAACCAGTAGTAGGAATAGCAGTAGGCGACGTAATTCGGTACCTGTATGGTGCTGTACCACCCGTTAATCCAGTAACTGCCAGTGAACTCGTTGCTGTACCAGACGTACAGGTAGTTGTAGGTTTGAGGGTATAATTCATCAACACGTAAGTACCTTGTACGGTAGATGTGAAGGTTTTTTCTTCACCGTTACAGTCTATTATACTAACAGTAAAAGTGCCTGGCTGTAAACCCATAAATGTGGTTGTGGTAACATAAATAGCAGGCTGTGGTACGCCTGGGCCCGCCACGAGTGCATATTTATAAGGGGTACAACCACCGGCTACATTGGAAATGGCTATTTCCCCGTTGGCTTGGCATGTGGCAGTCTTTGGTGTTAGTGTTGCCGAGGTTGGCTGGGCAAACGCCACATTGAGCGTAGTCGCAAACGTTACAATTAAAAAAAAGAGTGTCCGTTTGATTTGGGATGCGCCAAACATAGTAAGGCGGGGTTGTTGATTGAATGAAAGATGTTTCATTTTTTTTTAGGTATAGATCATCACTTAATATTTTTTGAAAAGC
Source organism: Runella sp. (assembly GCA_043769455.1). Lineage (GTDB taxonomy): Bacteria > Bacteroidota > Bacteroidia > Cytophagales > Spirosomataceae > JAYVJH01. The sequence continues at coordinate 2,813 of JAYVJH010000485.1, forward strand.
TGTTGTAATTACTGGTTACAAGAGGATTGCGTGCTAACAACACCATCAAAAAAATGTAGAGATAAACTTTTATTGATTTTTATAGGGTAAATAAACAGATAGATAAAATCTAATTACGAACATACTTATCAATAATTATGCCAGTAAAAAATCAGGCGTTTAGTGCTTATTGAAAAATAAGCACTAAACGCCTGATAAACAGATGTTTGAATAATATATAAAAAATACTATAATTATAGTTTAATTAGTATGTGTGCAGGCGATCAATTGGTTTTAGTGATATAATATAGGTTAATAACTAATCTATCAATAATTATGCCAAAGAAATTAATTCTCTAAAAAGAAGTAATTTCTTTATTTAAAAATATCAGTTACAATATTTGTTCAATAGGCATAAAATTATTAATTGATAATCTTGTTAGTTTTTGAATTAGTAGTTTCAATGACCACTATATTAAGTACTTATTCAAAACTAATACGGCATTTTAATTTTTATAACTTATTGATTAACAGCATTTTATTTAACTTACGATACCGTACTATATATTCACGACTACTTAAATCGTTTGCCTGTCAGTCATGGTCAATGGTCATACTAATCGGAAGCCTGTTTATTGGTAAGGATAGTTGCAAAATTTGTCATAACTTTGTGAAATTAAAGGATAAACACCTTTCTGAACACAAATGCAACAACACATTACAGTAAGTCTCCCGCCCGAAGTAGCCTTAGACGACGATTTATTTAAAGACTATGCCCTTAAATACTTGTCAATATCTGCCACCGAAAATATATTTGTTCGCAAAACTAAGCAATCTATTGATGCTCGTGGCCGCCAAATTGTGGTCAATGTATCGGCCTCAGTTTATGATTCAGACAGTGCAGAGCCAGTTGTTCCATATCAGTCCAATTATCAAGATGTATCTCAAAGACCAACTGTAATAATAGTTGGTTGCGGCCCCGCTGGTATGTTTGCAGCCTTGCGACTTATTGAGTTGGGTTTCAGACCTGTTATATTGGAACGTGGCAAAGACGTAAGAGCCAGAAGGCGAGACTTGGCGGCTCTCAACAAAGCACATATAGTCAATGGCGAGTCCAATTACTGTTTTGGCGAAGGGGGGGCAGGTACTTATTCTGACGGCAAACTCTACACCCGCTCTACTAAGCGAGGTGATGTACGGCGAATTTTAGAAATATTAGTAGCCTTTGGGGCAACCGAGCAAATTTTGTACGACTCGCACCCACACATTGGCACAAACAAGCTACCGACCCTTGTGGCGGCCATTCGTGAGGCTATCATTAACGCTGGCGGAGAGGTACACTTCAATACCAAAGTCGTTGATTTTATTATGGCCGATAACGAAATAAAAGGCATTGTAACAGAGGCTGGGCAAGAGTTTGTGGGGTTGGGTACAATATTGGCAACGGGACATTCGGCCAGAGACATTTTTGAGTTGTGCCAACAGAAAGATATATTCATCGAAGCCAAGCCTTTTGCGTTGGGTGTCCGAATCGAACATCAGCAGTCGGTCATTGACCAAATACAATACAGAACCGCCCATCGGGGTTTGTTGCCAGCATCTTCGTATAGCTTGGTAGGGCAGACCAACTTTGGGGGCGTACGTCGAGGTGTATTTTCATTTTGTATGTGTCCCGGTGGGTTTATTGTGCCGTCGGCTACGGCTGCTGGCGAGTTGGTGGTCAATGGTATGTCGCCGTCTCGTAGAGATTCTCGTTTTGCCAACTCGGGCATGGTGGTAGCCATCGAACCATCTGATTTAGAGCCATTCAAAGACTTCGGCGCATTGGCAGGACTGGAACTACAAAAACAGATTGAACAGCGAGCTTGCGCCATCGTGGGAGGCTCGCAAACAGCACCAGCACAAAGAGTATTGGATTTTGTCAATAAAAAAACATCAAGTAGTTTGTTAGACACTTCGTACCAGCCCGGGCTACAATCCTTGGATTTGCGAGAATATTTACCAGCACACATTGCCGAGCCGTTGCGAGATGGTTTACAGCAATTTGGGCAAAAAATGAAAGGTTACCTCAGCAACGATGCCCAGTTGATAGGTGTAGAGAGCCGCACGTCATCGCCAGTCAAAATACCCAGACACAAAGCCACGGGCGAACACATACATACCCAACGGCTCTATCCCTGCGCTGAGGGTGCGGGCTATGCGGGGGGCATTATGTCGGCAGCCTTAGATGGTACATTTGTGGCCGAGCAATTAGTTTTAAAATACGGAAATTAAAGACATGGACTTTCATAAATTTATTGATTTGCTTCGAGATCAGCTCTTGCAGCCATTGCCGGGGCAAGTATCGCACGCCAAAATGGCACCGTCCAATCGGTTGGAAAACGAACAAAAACCCAATGAGCGCACACGGCGGAGTGGGGTTTTGATTTTGTTTTATCCTTCCCAAAACCAAGTTTATCTTCCGCTCATACTCCGACCAAAATATGATGGTGTCCATGGTGGGCAGATGGCGTTCCCGGGTGGGCGATTTGAAAACTCAGACAAAAACTTGATTCAGACAGCTTTACGAGAAGCGCAAGAAGAAATAGGTATCAAAGCTGCCGATGTAGTTGTTTTGGGTCAATTATCCGAAATATACATTCCACCCAGTAATTTTTTGGCTTTGCCTGTTATTGGTTATTTGCCTTACCGCCCCGACTTTTATCCTGACAGCCGAGAAGTAGATACCGTTTTTGAGGTAAATATCAATGAAATGACAAACAATACAATAATTGGAAAAATGACGATTGATGTACGAGGTACGGCAGTAAATGCACCTTTTTATGAAATACAAAATAATAAAATTTGGGGAGCAACGGCAGTAATGATTAGCGAGTTGTTGGACGTGATGGGTGCTGTTAGTACCAACAACTAAAAAAAAGACTATATTTGGGGTTAAAACAAAAAAACAATGGCACGTAGTTTTGAAAGTTGGGACTATCAGCAAATCAATGAATCCTTTGGTTTGACAAGGGTTCGTGAACGATTTGAACCCCTCGAAAATTGGTTGTCGGCACAATCAGATAGTACCAAATTTGAAGAACAGCAACTTGACTTTTTGAAAAAACAGCTTAGTATCTATGCAGACGAATGGAATGAAGACGAACTGAAGTTTATGTTTATAGGGCCGCTTTTGTCGCTTATTAACTTCAACAATGAAAAATATAAAGTTTTTATACAAAGGCAGTTATCAGCAATAGTTGATGGAATAGAATTGAATGGAATCGTCGATTTTATGATAGCCAGTGGGGCAGTTCGACCTACTGAACCTTATTTTTTTTTACACGAATACAAACAAGAGAAGCGCAGGGTAACTGACCCACTCGGCCAACTTTTGGCCGAAATGATTGCAGCAAGAGCAAAAAACAAAGTGCAAAATGATATGTATGGTTGTTATGTAATGGGTAGGTTTTGGTTTTTTGTAGTTTTGCACCAAAGTGAGTATGCAGTCAGCAATGCCTATAGTGCCTCAAACGAGGATATTTTTAAAATAGTATCAATACTAAAAAAAATAAAAGAATATATCAATGTTTTTTTACACATCTAAACATTGACGACAAATACAAATAACGGTAACTAACCGAGTTATGTGTCTTCACAGGACATTGCCTTGGTCTGTGAGTATAAGGTCGCCCAGACACAGACCACAGAATAAATGGGTTTTTCTTAGTGCCTTTGTGGCCCAATAAATTATAGAATCAAAAAAGCGAATAGGCTGAATGAACGAACTGACCCAACCTACGATTGAAAAAAAAGGTACAACCGAGCAACTGGTAGTAGCCGATATGTACGAGAACTGGTTTCTGGAATACGCATCGTATGTGATTCTGGAGCGAGCCGTTCCTGCCATCGAAGACGGTCTCAAACCTGTACAACGCCGCATACTACACGCCCTCAAAGAAATGGACGATGGCCGCTTCAACAAAGTTGCCAACGTCATTGGGTCGGCTATGCAGTACCACCCACACGGCGATGCTTCTATCAACGATGCCATTGTCAATATGGGCCAAAAAGACTTACTTTTTGATACCCAAGGAAACTGGGGCGACACCCGTACAGGCGATGGCGCAGCCGCTCCCCGTTATATTGAGGTACGGCTCTCTAAGTTTGCCAACGATGTAGTTTTTAATGACGACACCACCGAGTGGCAACTTAGCTACGATGGCCGCAAACGAGAACCCGTTACGCTGCCCGTTAAGTTTCCGTTGCTGTTGGCTTCGGGTGCAGAGGGTATTGCC
>JAYVJH010000486.1:0-2406 GCA_043769455.1 Runella sp.
AGTTACGGCTATTTTGGCAGATTCTCGAAAAACAAAAAACTACTTTTTCATTACTTATACTTTGTGTCGTAGTCTAACATATAAGGCCATGTATGACTATTATGACAAAATATATACCTAATTTCTTAAAGTCGTATTTTATCGACAACAAACTTCATAACATGAAGCAGTGTTGTTGGTATGAGAAGGCCATTGAAATTGCGAGCCTAAAAACAGTAGAAAAATGGTCAGAACACTGTCTGAATACTATCAATGTAGAAGGGCAAACGGCTCTGTTATATTTGTGTAAAATGAGCGGTGAAGATTGGGAGGAAACTCCCGAAAAATACCTTGAATTATTGCAATTATTGATATTCAAAAAAGCAAAACCCAATGTCAAAGACAAATATGGTTTTACGCCACTCCTCTGGGCTTGTATCAATGGTAACTTTGATTTTGTCAAAACGTTAGTTGAAGCTGGTGCAGACCTGAACGAACGAAACAAAATAGGCACTAATCCTTTGCAAGTAGTGATTCAAATGGCTTGTTTTACTAACGATTTTACGATAGCCAATTATATTTTCGACAGAGTGCCTGCCATAGAACGGGACATTGTTCAAGATTTGATAGATGTAGCCAACAATTACAAAAACCAAACGGTGATTGACTGGCTCGCTGACCGAGGCATAACGGCCTAAGATTGGGCCAATAAATACAAAACGGCCATACGGACGGCAACACCGTTTTCGACTTGGTCGAGAATAATCGAGTGGGCCGAGTCGGCAGCATCAGAGGTGAGTTCTACACCTCGATTGATGGGGCCAGGGTGCATGAGTACAATCTCTTTATTGAGTCCATCGAGCATTTGTTTGTTGATACCAAAATAAAGCGAGTATTCTCTTAACGACGGAAAGTACTTGACTTGCAGGCGTTCTAACTGGATTCTGAGTACATTGGCCACATCGCACCAAGCCAAAGTTTGCGCTACATTATGGCTCACTTTTACACCCAAACTCTCTATATATTTGGGAATAAACGTAGCTGGGCCACAGACCGTAACCTCGGCTCCGAGCTTGGTCAGACAAAAGATATTGGAAAGTGCTACCCGTGAATGAAGAATATCGCCGATTATTGCTACTTTTTTTCCCGCCAAGTCACCTATTTTTTCCCGAATCGAAAACGCATCTAACAACGCCTGTGTGGGGTGTTCATGTGTACCATCACCTGCGTTGATGACGTTGGCCTTAATGCGGTCGGCTAAGTAGTGTGATGCGCCTGGGCTACTGTGTCGCATCACTATCATATCAACTTTCATGGCCAAAATGTTATTAACAGTATCAAGCAATGTTTCACCTTTTTTGACAGAACTACTTGACGATAAAAAACTTACGACATCTGCCGAAAGTCGTTTTTCAGCCAGTTCAAACGAAAGTCGAGTTCGAGTTGAGTTTTCAAAAAAAACATTAGCAACCGTTATGTCCCGCAACGACGGCACTTTTCTGGGCTTTTGATTGATAATTTCTTTGAATTGAACGGCAGAATCTAAAATAGTATAAATATCAGTTTCGGTGAGGTTTTTGATACCCAATAAGTGTCTGACAGAAAGCGAAGCCATAATCTATAAAAGTTTGGCAAAGATAGAAAATCAATTATAAAGTTAATTGGTTTTGGGATTGATTTTTTAGAAACAACCACACCAGAGCTTATAATTATCTGTATATTTGTGCTACATTTAATTATTATTTTATCAATGAAACATTCATTTCGCACGTCTCAACTACTTTCAGCCTTGGTATTTGTTCTGTTGATTGCAGCAGGCTGTACCAAAAAAGTTGATCCCATTACTACATTAGAAATCACTGTTTTGGACAGAACTACCAGTAAGCCAGTAGTAGGTGTAACGGTAGAGTTGTATGCCAGTTATGAAGATTGGTTTGCCTCGACAAGCCCAGCCACCAAACCCAAAATGACCGATGCCAATGGCGTACTGACACTCACAGACGGTGCCGATATGATAGTAGGTGGCAAAACTTACTATATTGATGCCTCAAAAGGTTCGTTGGACAACTATGCTGCCAAAGAAACCGAACTCAAAATAACGGCTACTGCTGGCGAAACTGTGAAGACAAAGATTGTAATTTGGTAGTTTGCTACTCTGAGTTAGATATATTTTAATGAGCTGCGATTTGATAAAATTCGTACATTTGCGACAGTTTTAAAATATAATCAAGACACAAGAATGGCAGAAAAGAAAAAGGTTACAGCAGGTGAAATTTATGATTTGTTGTTGAACGAGTTTAAAATAAAGGAACAAATCCACTCTACATAGACGATTTTTTGATATTGTACTAAAAAGGCTTATTTTAGTGTTCTTAACCACCTAAAACAAGCCTTATGAATTCCGAAGAGTCCGAAGCAAAGATAAGA
>JAYVJH010000487.1:0-4175 GCA_043769455.1 Runella sp.
TCAAGTCCACCGAAGCCTCGTGCAGATACATGAAACAACTGTATCGTATTTTTGGCGACTGGGAAATGGTACTGGCTTCGTATAACACAGGTCCTGGCAACGTCAAGCGTGCCATGCGGCGGTCGGGGGGGTACAATTTTTGGAGTATTTATAACGCACTTCCCAAACAAACACGTCATTATGTGCCGCAATATGTGGCCATGATTTATATGATGCACTATGCCAACGACCATGGTATTTTTGCCGAAAAACCAGTTTATCCTGCCGTTTTAGATACCGTTCAAGTATCTGGTTATTTCAATTTATTTACTTTTGCGAGCATGAGTGGAATGTCTATGGGTGAAATCTACGAGCATAATCCACAGATAATTAGCACATCTCTGCCAAATTATGTTCAAAATTATGTACTAAAAATTCCGAGTCATTATTCACAATATATTCAAGAAAATCAAGTAGCTATTTGGGATTCTGCCTCTAAGTTGCCTTACAACCCAGCTCTACTTTTGGCCAGTGTAGATTCGTCCGACAGTTCGGCTGTTGCAACCACCATCACAAAAGTCGGCGGCATAGTTGCAGCATCTGACGAGACCGACGACCCCGAAACAATCATTGCCCGCAAGCCCAAAAAGCTGTTTCACGTTGTTCGCAAAAACGAAACACTGACAGCCATCGCCAATCGTTACGGGGTGAATCAGTATGACCTCAAAAAATGGAATAAGCTCAGAACCAATAAGTTATTAAGAGGTGCCAGACTGATTGTGATAAAAGAAGTAGGTAAAAAAGTAGTTAGTCGCCCCGTCTTGATTGCTAAAAATAAAAAAATAAAAGCCAAAATTAGGTACCACAAAGTACAATCGGGCGATACACTTTTTGAAATTTCACAACGGTATGGATTAGACGTTTCACGCATCAGAAAACTCAACCGCATCAGAGGCAACACCGTCCGAAAAGGGCAACGACTGATAATAGGATAAAAAAATAGTCATGGGTTGTGAGTAAAAAGCACCTGCGAAGGCAGCAATAACCCAAGACTCAAGACCCAATCACACTATGGCATTATATTATTTCAAAGCGTTTCATATCATTGGTTTTGTGGCTTGGTTTGCTGGGCTGTTTTACTTGGTTCGTATGTTTGTATATCATGTCGAAGCCGACCAAAAACCCGAGCCACTGCGAGAGCCGTTCAAAGAGCAGTTTAACCTGATGGAGTGGCGGGTTTATAAAATTATCTGTAATCCTGCCATGATGATAACCTGGGCTTGCGGCCTGACGATGACATTTCTGAATCCCGACTACTGGCTCATGGGTTGGTTTCAGGTCAAATTTACGTTGATTGTACTCATGACGGTTTACCATTTGTGGTGTAAACAACTGATATTGAGGCTCGAACGTGGTGAGCGACCTTACGATTCTTTTCAGTTTAGGCTACTCAACGAAGCACCCACTCTGTTTTTGGTCAGTATCGTTTTGTTAGGAATATTAAAAGATGTACTCAACTTCGCTTATGCTTTTGGAGGCATTATCGTTTTTGGATTTCTGTTGTATTTGGGGGCGAAGTTTTATAGAATGAATCGAGAAAAAAAATAAATTGTTATACAAACATGGAAACATTATCAATCACCGAAATTCGTGCCAAATATCCTGATCAGTGGGTGTTGGTCGGTAATCCAGAGTTGGCAGAGAATGAAATATTAGATTCTGTTATAAACAAACTCAAAAGTGGCACAGTATTGTTGGCAGGTAAAGATAAACGAGAATTGGCCTACCAATCAACGGATATAATCAAAAAATTTGCTCATACTGCTTGTATTTATACTGGTAAAAGTGATCCAAATCGTAGATTTTTACTATGAAACAACAGACTTTTCACAGAGAGTTCGTAAACTTACAGCAATGGAAATAGTACGAACTGAAATCGAAATTTGCTCTTATGATTTTTTCGCACATCAAGTATTGACAGATATTGATGGCGTTTTGGGTTTAGATTTCTTCAAAAATCAAAAACTCTGCATTGATTTTAAAGAAAGCCTCATCACAATACAATGATACACACAGGACAAAAAAATACACTTACAGCCTTGCGCTACACAAGCGTAGGTATGTACCTCGGCGACGACGAAGGCAACGATGTGCTGCTACCCAATAAATATGTACCCGACGACCTAAAAGAAGAAGATAGCATCGAAGTTTTTGTTTATAGAGACTCCGAAGACCGTATCATTGCTACTAATCTCGAGCCATATATTTACCTCAACGAATTTGCATACCTCAAAGTCAATTCGGTAAGTGCCGTGGGAGCCTTTATGGATATGGGTCTCGAAAAAGACCTTTTAGTACCATTCAGAGAGCAAACCAACCCACTTGATGTAGATAAATGGGCAACAGTGTGCCTCTTACGAGACCCTCAAACCGACCGCTTGGTGGGTTCGTGCCATGTCAATCGGTATTTAGAATTTGAAGAAATAGAACTAACGGCTGGTGAGCAAGTACAGATTTTGGTCTATGAACACAGCGACTTGGGCTATAATGTCATTATCAACAACAAGTACCGAGGGCTGATTTATGCCAATGAGGTTTTTCAGGAAATTAGAATTGGTAAAAAACTAACTGCCTACATAAAAACCGTCAGAGAAGACAATAACATTGATGTGTCGCTACAACCCGTTGGTCAAGACTATGAAACGCTGGTAGGGTCGGCTACTGAAAAAATTATACAACTACTACAAAAAAACAACGGCTTTTCATCGCTGACCGATGCCAGCGAGCCAGCTCTGATTTATGCAAGATTGGAAATGAGCAAAAAGAACTTCAAAAAAGCAATAGGGGCTTTGTACCGTGAACGTAAAATTAGAATAGAAACCAACGGGATTTATTTGGCGTAAACTAACCGTCTTTTAGCTACCTAATTTTCGCAACAATTCTGCAATTAGCGCATCTTTTTCGGTAATGGCCTTGTCTTTCTCGGTAAGTTCCCTATTTTTTTCATTTATAACTTCGTCTTTCTTAACTAACTCTTTGATGTAGCCTCTTTCTTTTTCTATTAGCCCACCAGTAAGCGCATCAATTGTACGCCATGCTTCTTGCTCTATTTCTAATTTCTTTTTTTCAGCAGGATTTGTTCCAGAATAATGTAAAATATCTGTCATTATTTTAAGGTCGTCCAAGTCTGTATCGTGATTAAATTCCTTGATGATTGTACCGTTATCAATAAAATTGTTTTGTTCAAATACGCTTAATAACTTGTCCAACTTGGTTTGGTAGCGGCTTGTAATTCTATCGACCTGAACCACAAAACTGTCATGCGTAAGCTGTTCTACAAACTCGCTTTTTACGTCCAAAGTTTTCTTATTTATCAAATCTTTGTATTGTCTTTCGACCTTAATACAAGGAGTCTCAATGCCAAATAAGTCAAAACCTAAAATATAAATTGTCGTTATGGGTAATATTCGCTTTATGGTCTCTACTAAATCTTGTTTTTTGTATTGTTCGGCCAAATAATTACGAAAACGCATCACATCAAGCGGATTGTTCGCTTTTTGAATTTCTATTAACACCTTTCTCAACTCGCCACTATCAGTTTTGATGGTTGCAATGAAGTCTAAACGCAATATGCGAATAGACAAGCGTTCTACCATTTGGTTTTCGATAGCTCTGATAACCTGCGGGTCAGTATAATCAATGGCATCGTCAAAAGTATATTCTTGGGGTTTTATCTCAATGGCTTCTATGTTTTCTTCCAAAAGTGTGCCAATAAAAAACTTAGCTACTCTCTCGTTTTCCATTAGCCGCTTAAAAACCACATCGTATATTGGATTTGCAATAACCATTTTCTTTCTTTTAAAATTAACCGTAAATCTACAAAATATTTGTTGAATGTATGATAACACGCCCCATTCACTGAAAATTGAAAAAGTACGAAAAATAATTTAAAAAATATTTAGAAATATCATTTTGATTGTATTACATTTGCAGTGTACTATTTAACTAATACACTAAAATATTTTAAATATGGTTATTCTCAATAGTGTTTCGTTTGGTTATGGCTCACAGCCATTGTTCAAAAGCCTGTCGCTCAGGCTCGAAGCAGGTCATATTTATGGGCTTTTGGGGCAGAACGGCGAAGGCAAAACAACGTTACTCAAAATGATAACTGGGCTTGTGTTTGCTCAATCTGG
>JAYVJH010000488.1:0-2584 GCA_043769455.1 Runella sp.
TGCGAGACGGCCAAACAACATACTGGCCGTGTTACGATTTCGAGCCGAAGTGGTGCGTATATTGTTCCAAACTGGTTTTTGAGTATGCCTTTCGACAACCTGGCAAGTCCACTTACGGCTATGTTACCGTTGGCTTTACAAAGAATGTTTTTTAATATTTCTCTATTTTTGGCTCGTGGCCGTCAGCAAGATTATGGCGTACCAAAGCCCAAACGACCAATTTTGAGCGAACACCCAACGCTTTCACAAGAACTGTTGAATGTCGCTGGCCGAGGATTGGTCGATTTTAAACCCAACATCAAAGAATTAAAAGGCAAAGAAGTATTTTTTGAAGATGGGAGTAGCCAAACCTATGACACTATTGTTTATGCGACAGGCTATAAGGTTACGTTTCCGTTCTTGAAAGATAAGATTTTTGACGTAAGCGAGACAAATGATTTTAGACTTTACAAAAAAGTAGTTCACCCAGACTGGAAAAACCTATTTTTTCTGGCTCTGGTACAACCATTAGGAGCAATCATGCCATTGGCCGAAGTTCAAGCCAAATGGGTAGCCAAAATCATTAATGGACAATGTAAATTACCAAGCCCCGAAGCGATGAAAAAAAACATTGAGGCCGATACCATCAAGATGGCCAAACGCTACAAGGCTTCGCCACGCCATACTCTACAAGTTGATTTTCACCCCTATAAGGCGAGTATTGAGCGAGAAATGGGTAGGTAGTTATATTTTAGATAGTAAAAGAGCCGCTTCTTTGTCGCCTAATTTTTTGGCAAGTTCCAAATCGGCTTTGGCTTTCGGTATTTTGTTGATTTTCAATAAAATAATAGCCCGCCAGCGCAGGGCATCGGCGTTTTTTCGACGAGAGTACCAAACAGCTTTATCAAACATTATCAACGCATCTTGCCATTCGTCTAACTCATAGTGGGCTTGACCTTTACCAATCTGAAACTCGTAGAGTGTGTTATCAAACTTCATTGACTGTGTCAAATCGTAGATAGTTGTATGGTAGTTTTGAAAATGAAGATTGCACAAACCCCTGTAACCAAGTGCAATAGCTGATTTGGGATTGTTTTTTACGGCATTGTCAAAATACTTAAAAGCATTATCGAAGTTGCCGCCTTGAAATAACTCAACGCCCTCAACCATCAGTAGTCGGTCTTTGTCGGCAAGAGTTTCGTGGTCAGTCGTATAAATTTTGACTGTTAGATATATGGCGAATAATATACCAAAAGCGACAATTTCCATCTGATGATTCTGTAATTATACATATCTTGAAAACACCAAATTGGCAATAAAGTTTATAGCAACTGATTTAATATTTTTGATAAAACTACTGATAGATATCGTTAATCCATAAAAGCAATCGGTCGCAATTAACTTTCAATAAAAACCCCCATTGAGCAAAATTTGTCAATACGCTCATTGATGCGTTCTTGCGGGCTAAGGCCGTTTAGTGTTTTCAGTTCTTTTAATATGGCCGTTTTTACGCTCTGAGCCGCTACGTCATAGTCCAAATGCGCCCCACCCATAGGCTCGTCTATGATTCCGTCAATAAGTCTGGCGGTTTCCATGTCTTTGGCTGTGAGTTTGAGAGCTTCGGCAGCTTGCTCTTTGTAGTTCCAACTTCGCCACAATATAGACGAGCAAGACTCAGGCGAAATAACTGAATACCAAGTATTTTCGAGCATCAGCACACGGTCGCCGATGGCAATACCCAACGCTCCCCCCGATGCACCCTCACCAATAATTATGCAAATGATAGGGACTTTCAACAAAAACATTTCTTTCAGATTACGAGCAATAGCCTCGCCCTGCCCACGCTCTTCGGCTTCCAACCCAGGGAATGCCCCTGGCGTATCTATCAGACAAATAACGGGCTTATTGAATTTTTCGGCCAATTTCATCAGTCTCAATGCCTTGCGATAGCCCTCAGGATTGGCCATACCGAAATTTCGTTGTTGGCGTTGCTTGGTATTTCGTCCTTTTTGTTGGCCAATAACCATAACCGTTTGCCCATCAATAGTACACAAGCCTCCTACCATGGCGGGGTCATCTCTAAAATTTCTATCGCCATGTAGTTCTATAAAGCCTTCGCACATTTTTTCGATGTAGTCGAGTGTGTAAGGTCTGTCGGGGTGGCGAGATACCTGTACTCGCTGCCAGCGAGTTAGGTTTTGAGCGGTGGTTTTGCGTATTTCCAAACTTTGCTGCTCCAAGGCTCTCACCGCCGACGATACATCGGCGGTTGTGGTACTGGCCAATTTTCGCAATTCAGCCAATCTGTCTTCTACTTCGGCAATCGGTTTTTCAAAATCTAAATAGGTTCTCATAGTTCGTAGCTTTGCCCTTTTGCTGGAATTTCGACATTAGTGTAGCCAATCTCTTCAAGGCTTATCTTAAAAGCCTCCATACTACTAAGTTCGCCGTGAATCAAAAAGGTTTTTTTGAGTTTTTCTGGTTGTTGTTGTTTTACAAAATCAATCAAGTCGTTGTGGTCGCCATGGCCGCTAAATACGTCAATACGCTCTACTTTGGCCAAAACTGGCTCGTCTTTTCCTTTTATTTTTATAGTCGTTTGGCC
>JAYVJH010000489.1:0-5918 GCA_043769455.1 Runella sp.
CACTGCTCTGGATTTATCGTTATCCGTTGATTGATTGAATTACTCATTTTAATTGATAACTAAATAGCTCTATCTATTCACACCACAAAGCTAACACATTTATTCTTTTTTCTTTTTCAAAGTAATAATCACCGTACTATTTTTGCCTTTTTCATCTTTTTTTACATCAATTGTCGCTATATCTTCTGGTTTTATTTTTTCCATTTGAACTTTTGAAATTTCTTTATCGCCCAAGTAATAGACTATATTCTCATCTAAAAAATCGGTTTTGAGTTTAATATCTGGAGGTGTAAGCTGGTTAGTAACATATTTTTTTGCTTTTTTTGTTTCAATCACTATCACCCCGTCCTTTGCCTTAGTACCGTACAAATTAGTAGCTTTTTCGCCTTTCAAAACATTCATTGAAACTATATCTTCTGGTTTCAACCCATCAAACTCCTTATCTGTTTCAATAATCTTACCATCAATCACATACAGTGGTTTTTTATCACCAAAATATCCTTTCGTAATAACTATTTGAGTACTTTTTTCTGGAGTTATTGTACTGTCTTTGACCTTAAAACCATATTCTGTTTTAGCTTCAACACCCCCCAATGATTCGTGAGTAATTTTTGCCCCTTTCTCCAACATAAAAGTAACTGGTAAATTGAACCGTACTGCTACTGGTTTGCCCATCTGTTGGCCTGGTCTCCATTTGGGCATAATACTCACCACTCGCACGGCCTCTTCGTCGCAACCAAAACCAATACCTTTCAAGATTCTGATATTACTCGTTTCGCCAGTTTTAGAAATATCAAATTGAACAAAAACCTTACCCTGCACATTGGCACGGGCGGCTGCGGCTGGGTATTTTATATTTCTACCCAAAAACTGCATCAAGGCTCTCGTACCACCCACAAACTCTGGACTTTCCTCTACATCTATAAAAACTACATCGGCTGTATTTTGAGTAGAATCAACTGGTGGCACGGGTGGAGGCGAAACGTCTGTATTGCCAACTACCACAATCTCAGACAGTTGGTGAGGTTCTCGTTCCATCATTACCGTCATTTTTTCTTTTTTAACTGCCCGCTCCTCGGCCTTGAAACCTACAAAACTAAATACCAACGTTTTATTTTTTTCGACATTGATAATAAAATTACCCCGTACATCGGTTGATGTACCCGAAGTACCGTTTTTGACAACAACCGTAACGCCAGGCAATCCAACACCGTCTTGACCAACGACTTGGCCTCTGACCGTAATTTTTTCTGATAGGTTTTCTATCGGAGTGTTCACTCGTGCGGCCACGAGCGTGATGAGCAAGCCCAACAAGGGCAACGCCAGCAAGTACCGTCCCAGTACCCAGCGTGAAGAACGTTTTTGATACAACATTTTGATTCTGTTTTTAAGTGTTAAACTGTCTAAGAATGAATTGGTAAGCGGAATAGCCTCAACCTGAAACACATAGCCAAACAGTTTTTGGGCGTAGTGTTGGCGGTCGGTAATATCAGTTTGGTCATCGGCTAAGTATTCGTGGATTTGGCGCAAACTACGTTTATAAAAAATCAAAAGCGGGTTGAACCACAGCACGATATGGACAATTTCGGCCAAAATCAAGTCAAAACTATGACCTTGACGGGCGTGGATTATTTCATGGCGCAAAACGGTATCAAAATATTTTTCGTAGTCTTTTGGATTGATTACCAACCACTTAAAAAATGAAAAAGTAGGCACTTGAACATCTGATGTGAGCGTAATCGTCTGGCTATCGACATCAAAACGCTCGGACTGTTTGATGATTTTTAAAATCAAAACTAATTGCCTCACAAACCGAATGACCATCAATAGCACACCGATTGAGTACACTATCCAACCAAATTGTAGCCAATCAAAGGGCGGTTCTTCTTGGGCAATTATAAAGTTTTGGGATATTTCAGAGGTCAAGCCGTTTAGACTCGCCTCAACGACCGGCAACGGCTCGGCAGACAACTCAATAAGCGGACACACAAGCGACAAAATTAGGGCTGTTAATAGGTAAAAACGGTTGAATATAAAGTAGGTATGATGCCGCAAAACGAGCCAATAAAACCCATAAAAAGCCACAATGCCCATGCTGGCTTTGAGTAAATAAGGTAGATTTTCCATTTTAATTACTGAGTGAATGATTGAATGATTGAATTTATACTAATGACCAGATTTCAAGAGTGCAATAATTTCATCTGCATCGGCCAAGTTTAGGTTTTTGTCTTGCATAAAAAACGATACTAACTCTTTGATAGAGCCATCAAAGTAGCTATTTACCAGCTTGTTAGTAACCTGAGACCGATATTGCTCACGGCTCACGACTGGAAAATACGCAAAGGTTTTGCCACTAACTGCTTCATGGTCAAGAAACCCTTTTTGTTCTAAAATTCTGATAAAAGTCGAGACTGTATTGTAAGCAGGTTTGGGTTCGGGTAGCTGATCTATCACGTCCCAGACTACGCCCCGCTCTATTTGCCACAGTACTTGCATAATCTCTTCTTCGGCTTTGGTAAGTTCTTTGTTCATTGATTTATTTTTTTGCAATCACTTCTTCCAATACTTTTATGAGATCTTGGCCATCGTTTTGGCTGGCACGTGGTGGCTGGATTGCCCCAAAGTTACCCAGTCTATCAATCACAAAATAGCTCGGAATACCATTTACGTCATACGCTTTTGATACTGCATTTTGTAAGGCTTTTTCTGCCCAGAGATGTATTCCTGTTATTTGGTGCTGGGCAATGGCCTTGCGCCAGTTTGCTTCGTTTTCGTCCACCGATATATACAGAAATACTACATTTTTTTGATTCTTAAAATACTCCTTGATTTTTTTAGACGGTTTCATTTCGGCAATGCACGGCCCACACCAACTCGCCCAAAAGTCCATCAAAACAACTTTGCCTTTAAAATCAGATAATTGCACTATTTTGCCAGTTGTATCTTTCAGACTAAACGATTTAGCAGGTTTTCCAACAGCGAAAGTGAGTTTGGTTTGGTACACTTTTTTTAATTGTTTTTCGTAAATATTTTGAGGATAGTCAGCCATAAATCTATCATAGTTTTTTTTTGTTTTTTCGGTAACACCAAAATACCCCAATTCACCCAAAACCAGTTGCCCATTATAATGCTCTGCAAACTTTGGATGATAGTAGAGTTTATTCCAATCATAAGAATTTTCCCAAATACTTGATTTTGAATTATTTGATATACTTATAATATCCATCATTTGTAGTTGCGTAAACGACATCAAAAACGAACGATACAAGTTTGACTGAGCCGTTGTATCGTTTTGAGTAGGTAAGTTAGCAAATAATTTCTGTCGTAAGTCTGGTTTTAAATTCATCAATCCACTCCCCTCTTTGCCTCTATTGGCATAGTTTAATTTCATAAAAATTGGTCGTAACATAGCCATTCTAACCATAGCTTTAGTGTCAGATTCCCACATTTTATAAAAAACAGGACTTACATTGTTTTTGTATTTTTCTAATATTTTAAATTTTAATGTTTCGACACTATCCAAATAGGCATATAAGTTTTCGATGGGTGCTTCCATTAGTTTTTGAGTGCGTTCACCCCAATTTCGCTTGATGTCCATTTCGATATAATCTTCTTTGTAATAATTAAATTTCGCCGCCGACTTGCCCTCATATTGCAACGTTTTCCAAAA
The DNA here is from genome assembly GCA_043769455.1 of Runella sp. Lineage (GTDB taxonomy): Bacteria > Bacteroidota > Bacteroidia > Cytophagales > Spirosomataceae > JAYVJH01. The sequence goes on from JAYVJH010000489.1 coordinate 3,671, forward strand.
GTCTTTGGCATCAAAACTCATCGCTACCACATCGTTTGGCTCAATGATATGTAAGTTTAACGACATAGCTTCTAAGCCCTCGGGGCTACCGTACAAAAAACTTATATAAGCCACGTCGTCAATGGTCGTCTTAAAAACAAACGAATCATTGGCATCTAAGGTAATTTCTTTAGATTCAGCCTCCCGCCCCATTTGATCGACAGTAAACTGAACGGTTCGGGTCTGTGGGTTTTTTATTTTTCCACTAATCACAACGTTTTGGCCAACGGCCACATAACACAACAACAATGGTAAAAATTGAAATAGTCGTTTCATAGTCTTGATTGTTTGAAAGTGAATAATTTATTTCAAATATTTTATATATAATTTAATTATTTATAAAATTACGAATTATTTAATGCAAAGTAATAACTAAAAATTTAGTTAAACAAATTATTTCAACTAAATTTTTAGTTATTCTTAAAAAAACCATATAATTATGCCTTACGCCTTTGTTGGTGTTTTCACCAACAAGCTATCATCCAAGTTGTTGATGAAAACACCAACAAAGGCAGTAGTGGAAGTCTTCGCTTTGAGCGAAGACTTCCATAGAACAAAATAAGTTAATTTTCTTCCAAGAGTTCTAAAATATCTCTCAGGTCGTCGAAGTTTTTGTAGCCTGGGCGTTCTTCTTGGCCTCCACGCAGGGCTATACCAGCGCAGGGCAAGGATAGTACATTTTGAGGTGTAACGCCAAAGCCCAGCAAAATATTAAATTGATTGGAAAGCAGAGCCAAAAAGTCAGGCCAATCGCCGCTAAGTGTCGTTTCTGATTGTGATTCTAATAAAAAGTAATCAACTAAGTCTGAATGTTTTTCACAAATACCGAAAATAGTGTCTGCATCTTGATTGGCTTCTATGCTCAAAATGAGCGGCTTGTCGTTTGCTAATTTTATTTTTTGCAACAATTCTATATTATTAACTTGAATAACATCGGGGTTATATTTTCCGATAATCTCTAAAAAACCAGTATCTAAGGTTTCGACCTCAACTACAATTTTTACACCCGACACCCAAGCCCTAATATCTTTCAATTTTTGTGAGCTAATGTAATTTTCGCTTTTATCATCAATCACAAAACCGAGCATATCTACCCCCATGCCAGCACAATACCGAGCATCTGATAGATTGGTAACATTACTAATTTTTACTTTTGTTTGTAAAGCCATTTATCCGTTATCAGTTAATGTCGTTTAGTTAAGAAAATAAGTGGTTTGTGAAGACACAAACCACGGTAGCCAACCGAGTTTGGTGTCTTCACCGAACTCTTGACTAAACGATGTTGATTTATCATTTACCATTTACGCATTTACCTCCCAAGCAGTTCAATCATATACCCATCTGGGTCTTCAATAAATATTTGTCTGAGGCCATCTGGTCGAGTTTTTGGTGGTTTGAATGTCGTTTTATGAGTTGTCAAATATTTGTGCCATTCGTCTAAGTCGGGTACTTCCAACGCAAAATGGTTACTACGAGAGCCTGACATTACGGCTATCTGTCGTCCAGCTATCAAATGTAGTTCTTGAACCGTACCCAACTTAAACCAAGCACCGTCAAAGTCAAATGCAGGTCGTGGTAGTTGTTCAAACTGCATAATCTGGGCATAAAACTGTACGCTTCGAGTTAAATCAGCAGTGTGTAGCGCAACATGATTTATTGAGGTTGTTTGGGGCATAATTTTAGTGCTAACTCATCAATCGTCCCAGCGAATTGTCATACAAATCTTGGGCTTCGGTGGTTGATATAATTACTTGACTATCAACTATAAAATCAGTTTTAGTAACTTTACCAATCAAAGCGTGTGGAATTTTGAGGTCAGCTCCCAAGTGTTTCTGAAACTCACCTTGTTTATCTAAACTCACCGACACAACCACACGGCTTTGCGCTTCGCCAAACAAATAGGCATCGGCTCTAAAATTGTCGTCGGTTGCTACCTCAAAACCCAACCCACGAGGCAAGGCTGACTCGGCTAATGCCACAAAAAGCCCACCGTCCGACACATCGTGGCAAGACATAATAAGTTGTGAGTCAATGAGTTGTCGAGTTGCGAGTTGTAACTCAAATTCTGTATTCATATCAAAATACGGTGCTGGTGAGGCTTTCACCTTACAGTAGCTATACAAATATTCTGACGAAGCAATATCGTTTTGAGACAATCCAACCAAATATATTAGGTCGCCATCTGTTTTAAAGTCAAGCGTCATAATAT
>JAYVJH010000490.1:0-13203 GCA_043769455.1 Runella sp.
GAAGCCCGAGAGGCGGCAGTACAGAAAATAGAGATACAGACTGGCGCAACGATGCTACACCCATTTAATGACTACTCGGTAATAGCAGGCCAAGCCACAGCAACCAAAGAATTGATTGAAGATTATGAAGGCCACTTTGACGTTATTATGGTACCAGTCGGTGGTGGAGGTTTGTTGAGTGGTACGGCACTATCGGCACATTATTTATCGCCAACAACACTCGTCATTGCAGGTGAGCCTGAGGGCGCAGCAGATGCAATTTTGTCGTTTCGGTCTGGACAAATAGAAAAAGCACCTTATATCAATACCATTGCCGACGGCCTATTGACCAATTTGGGTACGCTGACTCTTCCTATCATAAAGCAATATGTAAATGATGTTTTGTTGGTGTCTGACGTAGAAATCATCGCTGCCATGCGCCTGATTTGGGAGCGCATGAAAATCATCATTGAGCCATCGTGCGCCGTGCCTTTGGCTGCTCTAATTCGTAACAAAACGCAATTTTCAAACCAAAAGGTAGGGATTATTCTGACAGGCGGCAATGTGGACTTAGGTAAATTGCCGTTTTGATTGTATTTTTGTGAGATAAGTTGCACAAATATATCTTACGGCCAAAATTCAAAATGAAATATCTTATATCCTTATTACTCACTTTTGTAGGCTTTTGTTGTTTAGCTCAAAACTCGCTTAGTGGCAAAATAACTGATGCCGACAATGGCGAAACGCTCGTGGGTGCGTCGATTTTTATAGCCGAGCTACGAGTAGGTGCTACCTCCGACACGCAAGGCGACTTTCGGATTGGCAAACTACCCAAAGGTACGTTTACGGTACAGGTGAGTTTTGTGGCTCACAAAACGATGATTGCCAAGGTGATTATTAGCGAAGAAACCCGTCAGGATTTTATAATGCAAAACTCAGCCAATATGCTCGAAGAGGTCATTGTGTCGGGGTCGGCGGTGAAGACTATTATCAAAGAAAGTCCGATTCCGATTTCGGCTATTTCGCAGCTTCAACTGATGCGAAACTCTGCCACTAATCTGATTGATGCCGTGGCCAAGTCGCCTGGTATGTCGCAGGTTACGACAGGTGCAGGTCTTAGTAAGCCTATTATCAGAGGTTTGGGCTTCAACCGTGTTATTACGATGCACGATGGCGTACGCCAAGAAGACAACCAATGGGGCGAAGAACACAGTATTCAGATTGACGAATATTCAATTGACCGTTATGAGATTATCCGTGGGGCAGGCTCGCTCATGTATGGTTCAGACGGCTTAGGTGGCGTGATGTCGGTCATATCGCCTCGGCCTGTTGAAGAAGGTAAAATAGTAGGTCGGGTTTTAACAAACTACCAATCAAATCATAATTTATTGGGGCTTTCGGCACAATTAGGGGGCAATAAAAACGGTTTTGCGTGGCTTTTCAATACTTCAACCAAATCGGCCAATAACTACCGTAACGCCAACGATGGGCGAGTTTATTCGTCCAATTTTGCCGACCCTATCAATTTTAATAGTGTTGTAGGGCTAAACAAAAAATGGGGCTACTCTCGGATTCATGTTCTGAGAAGCTATCAAAAGTTTAATATCATTATTGGTACTCGTAGCAATACGGGGCAATTTACGACGGCAGACATTTTGGCCGACGGCAGCATAACCGACCGCCCCGTAACTGATACTGAACTCAATACCCGAGATTTTATTCCTTATAATTCTCAACGGCTCATCAACAGTAAAATATCTTGGAATAATTTAATAAACCTCAACAATGGGTCTTCGCTGACGGGTATTGTTAGTTTTGCACAAAACCGTAGGTCAGAATATGGTGATGTAACTCGCCCATTACAGGCACAATTAGATTTGTTTTTAAGAACATCTTACTACGATTTTCGATACAATCTGGCACCAATCAACAACTGGGAACTCAACTTTGGCACAAACGGTATGTACCAAAGTCTTCAAAATCAAGGCTTTCAGGTACTGTACCCCGACTATGGCCTTTTTGATAACGGGCTTTTTGCTTTTGCCAAAAAAAACTACGACCGCCTCAAAATATCGGGTGGACTTAGATACGATTTTAGAACATTGGATATTGCCAAGCTGTATATTGATACCGATGGCAACTTTCAGAGTACGCCACAAGGCCCTAATTCCGAGCGTTTTGAGGGTTTTGAAAATACCTACCAAAATCTGTCAGCGAGTTTGGGATTGGTCTATAACTTAACAAACGAACTGGCCGTAAGAGCCAATGTTTCACGAGGTTTTCGTGCGCCAACTGTGCCAGAATTATCGTCAAATGGTGTTCATGCTGGTACATTTAGGTATGAAGTTGGCAACATCAAGGCCATTCCAGAGGTAGCCGTTCAAGGCGATTTGGGGCTTACTTACGAAAACAAAAACTGGTATGCCGAAATGAGTATCTTTCAAAATTCGATTCAGAACTATACTTATTCAGAACGAGTGCAAAACAAAGCAGGCAACGATTCACTTTATGGCGGTGATGTACCTGTATTTAGATACACCCAAGGTACTGCTCGGCTAAGAGGTATAGAAGGAACGATAACCTACAACCCTGCCAAAGCTCGCTGGTTTGCTCTGACACAGAGCTATTCGGTAGTGTTTGGCGACAATCTGGCTGCTAAGAGTGAAGCCGCCAAATATTTGCCATTTATGCCCCCACCCCGCTGGATTTCACAGTTAAAATTGACCAAAAGTAAAATTAAAAGTAATCTCAAAAATCTGTATTTTAACATCGACATTGAGTATAACCAAAGCCAAGATCGATTTTTGGCAGACTTTAATACCGAAACCGCCACACCAGCCTATACACTTGTACATTTGGGAGCAGGTGGCGATGTGGTCGGTAGTTCTAAAAAAACGTTGTTTTCAGTTTATTTTTCAGCCAATAATATTTTTGACGTAGCCTACCAAGCGCATCAGAGCCGCCTCAAATACCTCGACACAAACAACGCTACAGGCCGTATAGGTGTTTTTAATATGGGGCGCAATCTAAGCCTAAAAGTGGTTGTGCCTATTGAGTAAAAATATTATTTTTAGTGAGTATATTCACCAAAAATAATTACTTTTGGTGAATAATTGATAAACTAAATGATAAGTAGAGATTTATTGACAGCTCTCAGAGAGCGAATATTTACAGGAAAAGCACTTGTTGTATTGGGTGCAAGGCAAACAGGCAAATCGACACTCATCAAACAGTTACTGGCCGAGCGTACCGAACGAATTTTATGGCTCAATGCAGACAATGAACTCACTCGTCAAAACCTCGAGATACAAAACATAGAGGCATTACGAACTTTAATTGGCAAAAATCAAATTGTGGTAATTGACGAAGCACAGCGTATAAAAAACGTAGGCTTAACTCTTAAACTAATTACTGACCAATTACCAGAAAAACAGTTAATTGTAACGGGTTCTTCGGCACTCGAACTAACCAACCAAATTAACGAACCCCTAACTGGCCGTAAATGGGAGTACAAACTATATCCGATAAGTTGGCAGGAATTAGTTGAGTACACCGATCCCGCCGTAGCTCAAATGCAACTACACCAACGGCTCATTTTTGGAATGTACCCCGAAGTAGTTACAAACATTGGCGATGAAATCGAACGACTTAATATGTTGATAGATAGTTATTTGTATAAAGATGTACTATCGTTTGGTAATATACGCAAGCCTACTGTTCTGAAAAAACTTTTACAGGCATTGGCTCTGCAATTAGGAAGCGAAGTATCGCTCAACGAACTTTCTCAATTGCTACAAATTGATAAAAATACAGTAGATACTTATTTGGACTTGTTAGAAAAAGCATTTGTAATCTTCAGACTTCAGCCATTGAGCCGTAATCTTAGGAATGAAGTCAGTAGCAGTCGTAAAATTTACTTTTATGACAATGGTGTTCGAAATGCCCTCATTAGCAATTTTAATATGCCCGACCTTAGAACAGACATCGGCGCATTGTGGGAAAATTTTTTAATATCTGAGCGACTCAAAAGCAACCACTACCAGCGCCGATACGCCCAGACCTATTTTTGGCGAACCAAAACCCAACAGGAAATAGACTGGGTTGAAGACGAAAATGGACAATTATCTGCATTTGAATTTAAGTGGAAAGCCAATAAGGTAGTTAAATGCCCAAGCCAATTTCGAGAGGCATATACTACGGCAACCTTTGAAGTTATTACGCCAGCAAATATGGCTTCATTTCTACTAAACGCATTAGACTGAATTATAGAACAAAAAACTATATCTCTGCTGCGATTTTGTCGCTTTTTTTGGTCATTTGGCCGATTTTATGATTTTGATTGCGTAGATAAAAGTTATTTTTGCATTTGGTAACTATCAGCTAATTTTTAATCAATGTCCAAAATCACCAAAACCGCCCTTACCGCTATTGCCTTAATTTTAGTTGTTGCATTGGCGTTTTATCCAAAACTAAAACCATTGTTTGATTCTGACAAAAAAGAAAACAAAACTGACAAACCTACCGATACGAAAGGTGGAGGTAAAGGTGGCCCCGCATTTGTGGAGATAATGGTAGTGGACGTATCAAGATTGGAAGAAAAAATACAATCGACAGGAACAATAATACCAAATGAGGAAGTAGAAATAAGGAGCGAAATTTTAGGGCGTATCACACAAATCGGTTTCAAAGAAGGTGATTTTGTATCAAAAGGACAAGTTTTACTCAGAATTTACGATGACGACTTGCAGGCACAACTACAAAAATTAGGTTTCCAGAAAAAACTCGCCGAAGTAAATGAAGAGCGACAAAAAAAATTGTTAGAAAAAGAAGCCATCAGCCAGCGAGAATATGACATTAGTTTTACGAGCCTCAACAGTGTAAATGCTGACATCGAAAACCTCAAAGCACAACTTTCAAAGACGGTTATTAAAGCCCCTTTTAATGGTAAAGTCGGTTTGCGATATGTGAGTTTGGGGAGTTATTTGACCCCCGCCATCAAAATAGCTACGCTCACAAGCCGTATTCCTGCCAAAATAGATTTTTCGATTCCTGCCAAATATGCCAACAACGTTCAGAAAGGTACTGATATTCAGTTTGGCGTAGAAGGCGATTCTACCAAACACATCGGTAACGTTTATGCCGTTGAGCCAAAAATCGACCCCAATACTCGTTCGTTGGTTTTGCGAGCCATCAGCCCCAACGCCAACGGCAAACTCACACCTGGGGCATTTGCACGTGTAGAAATTGTACTAAACGTTCGCTCAAATGCTATTGTTGTACCGACCGAAGCCGTAATTCCTGACTTGAAAGGACATAAAGTATTTGTAATCAAAAACAACAAAGCCGAGCCAGTGGCAGTAGAAATAGGTATCAGAAACGAAAAAACGGTCGAAATCACAAGTGGCCTATCAGTCGGCGACTCGCTTGTTACTTCGGGAATATTACAAGTCAAAGCTGGGGGCGAAGTAAAGGTTAAGAGTAATTGAAGATTGAATAAAGCATTTTGTTATCAAGAAATTTATAAATTTGTAAGAAACTGATTAAATAGCAATGACGATGAAAAATGAACTTAGGACATTACCGCTCAATGAAGTTCAATTGAGTTTATTAAGAATGTTTAATAGAAAAATGAGTTACGATGAATGTTATGAAATAAGAGACGTGCTTGTTAAGTATTTTTCGGATAAACTATTTTTAGAAGTAGATAAAATTGTGATTGAGAAAGAAATAACTGACGTCGATTATGAAAATTTGAGACACCAACATCACAGAACTAAAGTATGAAAAATTGCCCCACAATAGTTATGGACACAAATGTACTGAGGGCTACAATCAATAGAAAAAACGAAGAATTTTTTTTGTATGAATTATTTGCAGATAAAAAAATTGAATGGGTTATTAGTACTGAAATTTTACTCGAATATGCAGAAAAATTAACAGACTTTTATTCAGAAAGTACAGCAAATTTTATTTTAAAGATCTTGTGTACTGCCAATAACGTAATATTTTCTGAACCTCATTTTCGGTGGAATATTATTCAGAATGATGTTGAAGATAATAAATTTTCGGACTTAGCTATCTCGACTAATGCAGATTGTTTAATTACATACGATAAAGACTTTAACATATTCAAAAGCCTTGATTTTCCTCATTTAAGTGTTATGACTCCGCAAGAATTCAAATCTGAATTTTTTAGCTATCTGATTACATAGTTTTCTGTTTGGCAGAAGTAGTACAGTCATTAACTAAGTCCATTTTCCTAATATTCAATTAGTAACAAACTCTGATGGCTTCACTCTCAACAACCAGTATCAAGCGGCCCGTTTTGGCGGTCGTGATGTCGTTGCTTATTATTATTTTTGGGTTAATTGGCTTTTCGTACCTTGGTGTACGTGAATACCCAAGTGTCGATCCGCCAGTTATAAACGTAACTACTTCATATACCGGGGCAAATGCCGAAATTATTGAATCGCAAATCACAGAGCCGCTCGAAGAGTCTATCAATGGCATTGCAGGAATCCGAACGCTGAGTTCGTCAAGTCGAGATGGTCGTAGCTCGATTACGGTAGAGTTTGGGCTTGATGTCGATTTGGAAACTGCCGCCAATGACGTTCGTGATAGAGTTTCTCGCTCATTGGGCCAGCTACCCCGAGACATCGACCCGCCCGTTGTGGCCAAAGCTGATGCAGACTCGCAACCGATATTTTTCTTGAATGTCAAAAGCGATAAACGCTCACTGCTCGAAACGACCGACATAGCCGACCGTCTCATTAAAGAACGACTACAAACGATACCAGGCGTGAGTTCGATTCAGATTTGGGGGGAGAAAAAATTTGCAATGCGCCTCTGGATTGACCCCGTCAAGCTGGCCTCCTATCGGCTCACGGCCATTGACGTACTCAACGCCCTAACCAAACAAAACATCGAGCTACCCTCTGGCTCTATCGAAGGGGCCGCCACAGAGCTTACCGTCAGAACGATGGGGCGTTTGCAAACCGTTTTTGACTTTAACAACCTCATTGTCAAAGAAGAGGCCGACCGTGTTGTGAAATTTCAGGACGTAGGCCGAGCCGAACTTGCCCCCGAAAACGAGCGAACTCTCATGCGGCGAGACGGTGTAACGATGGTCGGTGTAGCCGTTGTACCACAGCCTGGGGCTAATCAAATAGCCATTACTGACCAAGTATTGAAACGAATAGAACAAATAAAAAAAGACATACCTGCTGATGTTACGATTGCCATTGGCTTCGACCAAACAACGTTTGTGCGGCGGTCTATCTCAGAAGTTGAAGAAACTATATTACTGGCTTTTGGATTGGTAGCCCTCATTATCTTTCTTTTTTTGAGAGACTGGCGTAGTACTATTATTCCGCTAACGGCCATTCCTGTTTCGTTGATTGGGGTGTTTTTCTTGATGTACGTTTCTGGTTTTTCTATCAATGTACTGACCTTATTGGGTATAGTGCTGTCGATTGGCTTAGTGGTGGACGATGCCATTGTGGTACTCGAAAATATTTATTCTAAAATCGAAGAAGGACAAACACCTTGGCAGGCAGCGCTGAGTGGTTCTCAAGAAATCTATTTTGCCATTATTTCTACGACCGTTACGCTGGCGGCGGTATTCTTGCCTATTATCTTTTTACAAGGGCTTACAGGCCGATTGTTTCGTGAGTTTGGTATCGTTGTGGCGGGTTCGGTTATTATTTCGGCTTTTGTATCGCTTACGCTTACGCCTATGCTGGCCTCCAAAATGCTCAAACATCAAAGCAAACAGCCGTGGTTTTACAGAGTTACCGAGCCGTTTTTTGTATGGTTGAATAATGCTTATGAGTCATCGTTATTGCGTTTCTTAAAAGTTCGTTGGTTGGCTTGGGTATTGCTCGTAGGTTTTGTTGGTATTGTGGTTTTATTGTTCAAAACCAACGCCATACCCTCAGAACTTGCACCCATGGAAGACCGCCGCTCGCTTCGAGTCAGTGTAACGATGCAAGAAGGCTCTACTTTTAATTTTACTGATCAATATTTACAACAAATCGGTAAGGTAGTAGGCGACGAAATAAAAGACAACGAGCGAACGGCCCTCATTACCATCACCGCCCCAGGTTTTGCAACTAACGCCACCAATACGGGTTTTGTGAGAATAGTACTCAACGACCCAAAAGACCGCCAACGAACTCAAATGCAGCTCGCTGAGGCAGTCCAAGCCCAGACCAAAGCCATGAGTAGTGCCAAAATATTTGTAATTCAAGACCAAACCATTCAGACAGGTCAGCGAGGGTCAGCATTGCCTGTGCAGTTTGTGATTCAGACTTCGAGTTATGAAAAACTACGCAAAATATTACCAGAGTTTATCAAAAAAGTAGGCGAAAGTACAATCTTGCAAGGCAATGACGTAAACTTAAAATTTACAAAACCTGAAATAAGACTCGAAATAGACCGAGACAAAGCCCAAAACATGGGAGTGTCGATTCAGGACATTGCCCAAACGCTACAACTCGGCCTGAGCGGTCGCCGATTTGGGTATTTTTTGATGAATGGAAAACAATATCAAGTTATTGGTCAAATCGACCGTAGCGACCGCAACGACATCATGGACTTGAAGTCGTTGTATGTAAAAAACAACATCGGCGAACTCATACAACTCGACAACTTGGTAAAATTATCAGAACAAAGTTCCCCGCCTCAACTATTTAGATTTAACAGAGCAACCTCGGCCACAGTATCGGCAGGTTTGGCCAAAGGCTACACGCTCGGCGACGGCATAAAAGAAATGGAAACGATCGCCAAAACGGTATTGGACGATACCTACACAACCGCACTTGACGGCTCGTCTCGTGAGTTTAAGGAAAGCTCATCGAGCCTGCTTTTTGCCTTTGCACTGGCCTTGATTTTGATTTATTTGATATTGGCCGCACAGTTTGAGAGTTTTATCGACCCTATTATTATTTTATTGACTGTGCCGTTGGCAGTTTGTGGGGCGTTGTTGTCGCTCTGGGATTTTGGGCAAACATTGAATATTTTTAGCCAAATTGGTATCATTACGCTTATCGGACTCGTTACCAAAAACGGGATTTTGATAGTAGAATTTGCCAATCAGAAAAAAGAAACAGGACTATCCAAAATCGAAGCCATCAAAGCTGCTGCCGCCGCACGTTTTAGACCAATCTTGATGACAAGTTTGTGTACCGTTTTAGGTATTTTGCCTATTGCATTGGCATTAGGCAATGGTGCCGAAAGCCGTGTTTCGATGGGTATAGCGGTAGTGGGTGGTATGTTGTTTTCGACTGCGCTCACGCTCTATGTCATTCCAGCGGTATATTTATATTTGTCGAAAAATCTAAGTAAAGCCCCGAAGGGGCATAATACGCTAACATAGAGCAACGCCCTATGTATTTCTAAGAGTTCACAATCATCGCCAAGTCGGCAGGTGAATAAGCCACAGATTTGAGCGTTTTATTATCAGACGTTCTGTAAACTAAGTACTTATCGCCATCTTGTTTGTAGTAGCAAGCATCGCCTTTGGCGGTGTAGTGCGCTATTGTGGCCTCGGCTTCGGCTACGGTGTTGCAGGCTTTGCTCATGTTTGAGCGTTGCACTTCGTCAAACAATGCCCTGAATTTATCACCCAGTCCAAACTCTAAAATCGCCCCTGCCAACACATACTGAATGTCGGCCAGCGCATCGGCTATTTCTACAATGTCTTGATTGGCAATGCTTTCTTCGAGTTCTTTGAGTTCTTCGGCAATGAGCGACACCCGCAGTTTGCAACGATCAGCAGATGGAATTTGAGGAGTTGGTAAAATGGGGTGTTTGAAAGTAGCATGAAATTGGGCTACTTGATTGAGGCAGTCTAAGGGTTGCATTTTATAGTTAAGAATGTAGAGTTATAAATTATGAGTGCTTGGCCAGTACAGTCGTTAAAGCACCAAATTGGTTTTGAATAATTTGACAGAAATGGCAATCAAGATTAGACCAAAGACTTTTCGTAATACATCTGTACCAGCATTACCGATTTTGGATTCTATCCAGACCGACGACCGCAGTACGGCATAAACAAATACTAAGTTTATCAATATACCAGCCACTATTGTCAGTTCGTCATAAGTCGATTTGAGCGATAGTATGGTTGTCATTGTACCTGCACCAGCTATAATCGGAAAAGCAATCGGGACAATAGAAGTGGCGCTACTGTGCGTGTCGCCATGTTTGAAGATGCTACGCCCCAGTGTCATTTCCAATCCAATCAAAAAGATAATCAGCGCACCAGCTACTGCAAAAGAGGCAATATCGACTCCAAAAAGTTTCAAGATTTCTTTTCCCAAATACAAGAAAGCCAACATCAGGCCACCAGCGACAAGCGTGGCCTTGGTGGCATCTATAGCCCCCGCTTTTTGGCGAATATCGATAATAACTGGAATGGCCCCCAGAATATCAATAACCGAAAACAAAATGAGGGCAACCGAAAGTATGTCTTTGAATATCATATTTTAATTTTTGTTCAAAATTGCCATCAATTTTTCTATTTCCCAACTTTCGATGGCCGGAAAGTTTGCAATTCTGAAACTATTATTTTTCCAGCTACCATACCCATTACCCAAAACAATACCGGCATCGGTACATTTTTGCTTTATGGCCAGCACTTGTTGTTCTGTTCCACTCACGGCAATCACGGTAGGCGACCGAACAATTGGATTTTGGGCTAATAACTGCCAATCGGTTTCTATTTCTATAAATTTGTACCAATCTGCCGCTCGCTTAGTGACCATCAGGTCAATGTCAGCAATGTTGTCAATATTATCTAATGTTCTCATTAACAAATAAATAGCAAGCGTGTTGGGTGTGTAGTGGGTTTGGTGTTTTTTGAAATTGTCATTTATAAAAAGTAAACTATTGTAATACTGTCGGTCATTGATTTGAGTTGCTCGAACCAGTGCAGTAGGCGAACAAACCATGATGCCCATGCCAGCAGGAAGTCCCAAACATTTTTGAACCGAAGCAAACCAAACATCGGCCAGTTGCCAATCTAAAACTACACCACCCAACGACGATGTGGCATCAATGGCGATGAGCGTATCTGTGTTTTTTCTAATTTTTTGTAAAATATCGGTTGAAATAAAAGTACCGTTTGAAGTTTCGTTGTGAGTCAAGCAAATTATTTCTGACTTTATATTGGACACAAAACTATCAGAAAACAACGACTCAATTTCAAAACGATGGCCTTGTGCGTGGCTCACCAATTTATCTGCATATTCAAACCATTTTTGACCAAACGCACCGTTATAAAAGTGTGTACTTTGGTTTTGGGTCAATGATTGAGCTACGATTTCCCAACATTCGGTAGCCGAAGAAGTAAAATAGATACTATAATCGACAGGAATATTTAATTTTTGGTGCAACAAGTCTATCGTCTGCCGCATGATGTCCATAAAGGCAGTACTTCGGTGATTGAGACTCAACACTCCCGTCTTGAAGGCATCGTGTAGGTAGCCTTCGACTGCTGAGTATATTTTTGAGGGGCCGGGGTAAAATGTTATCATAAAACCGCAAAACAGATAAACTGCAAAATGTAAAATGTAAAAGTATTTCTTTCAATCTGATTGGGCAGCGGTGGCGGCACTTTTGGTGAAAATAGCTATTAACTGACGAGACTCGTCTAATAGTTTTTCGTTTTCTGAAATTACTGCTTTCTTTAATATTTTCAAATTGATAGATGTTTCCCGTAATTCTTTAAGCGCAATCTTCATTTTGTGAATAAAATCTTTGCGAGATTCTGCCGCTTGGGCTTCGCCATAAAGCAGCGCAGGTGCCGTACCAGACCGAAGTAGCTGGTCACCTAAATGTCTGCCTACTGCATTTTTGGGTAATGTTTCAACATACTGAATAATCAAAACTGCAAAATCAATAAGCCGTTCTTCTAAATCATATTTTGGATATGCCATAATTTATACTTTCTCTGTTTATCTATTTTGCGGTTAAAAAAATTACTTTTACATTTTAAATTTTTCGGTTATTCTGTTTTGCGGTTAAAAAAAATCACTTTCTCTGTTTTATATTTTTCTGTTTATCTGTTTTGCGGTTCGCATCTATATTCCGTCGTCTATTTTTTTCATTTCGAGTCGCTTCAACGTTCCGTCTCGAAACACCCTCAACAAGCGACAAGTCCATACTTCGGCGAGCCATGTTGGTGTCTTTTACTCGTACCTTAACGGCATCACCAAAGGTAAACATACGCTTACTACGCTGACCTACGATACGGTAATTGGCTTTGTCGTATTCATAAAAATCGTCTTTGAGGTCGGTCATTCGTATCATTCCCTCGCAGCTTGTTTCTTTTATTTCTACAAAAATACCAAACTCTGCCACGCCCGAAATCACACCGTCCCACACACGTTCGGGGTCCATGAGCGACATAAATTCGACTTGTTTGTACTTAATCGAAGCCCGCTCGGCATCAGAGGCCATTTTTTCTCGTTCGGACGACTGCTTGCAGGCGGCCTCGTACCAAGCCGTATCGGGCGATGGTTTGCCGTCTATATAATGTTGCAGCAGTCGGTGAGCCATCACGTCTGGATAACGGCGAATAGGTGACGTAAAGTGTGAATAGCGACGAAATGCCAAACCAAAATGCCCCAGGTCTTCGGTCGTGTAGCGGGCTTTTGCCATTGTCCTGACGGCTAACTGCTCCAATATATTTTGTTCGGGTTTGCCTTCAATATTGGCCAGAAGTTCGTTGAGGGCTTTGGGAGCTTCTTTGTCGTTTTCGACTTTCATTTTATAGCCCAACTTATTGGCAAAAGCGGCAAAGGTGCGTAGTTTTTCAATGTTTGGCTCTTCGTGTACCCGATACACCATGGTATTGGGAGTAGTTTTATTTCGAGACTTGTTATAGACAAACTCCGCTACTCGTTTATTGGCCAATAACATAAACTCTTCGATGAGTTTGTTACTATCTTTTCGTACTTTTTGATACACGCCCAGCGGTTTACCTGCTTCGTCTAATCTAAACTTTACCTCAACCGTTTCAAAGTTAATAGCCCCTTTTGCAAATCGTTCTGCACGCATTTTGAGCGCAAGGGTATTGAGCAAAACAAGAGCGGCAATTAGTTTTGAGTTATTATTTTCTGCTAACTGTTCATTGATAACTGATAATTGTTCACTGTTCACTGCTAAGTTGTCAAGCTCTGCTTGCGCTTCTTCGTAGCTATATCTTTTATCTGAATGAAT
>JAYVJH010000491.1:0-3892 GCA_043769455.1 Runella sp.
TAATATTCTGTAAATGAGCCACCTGCACCAAAACTATCCATGATTTTCATGGCTTGGGCGTTTTTTATTTCATACTCGCCTGCTACTGGAACGTTACGAGCAGTCAGTAGCGAAGTTCCCAAAATAATAGAACTCATCGTATCTTCATTTTCGGCAATACCTGTTCCATTATAAAAATAAGCCAACGAACCCAAATCGTGTTTTTCGACCAATTTATCCAACGCTACCGAAGTTTTGGCAGCTCGTTCCAATTCATCAACCGAGCAATCTACCTGAATATCAAAGCATTGACTAAACACCGAAACTTTGTCTGTAACTTCTGATGCCGAAACACTTTTTCTCAAAGCCGACAGTTCATCGACCTCAATGATTTCGATATGGCCACCAAAAGCTACAATCTGTTGCGTAAAATCTGTATAAATATCCAACATTCCGTTATAATAATGCCCCACCACACCCATTCTGTTGTGTGCCATGGCATTGGCTACTTTGGCGGCTTGTACCCATTCTTCAATATCATTCCATGCCTCCAAATCACCGTGAAGCGTACCCGTAATCTGGTGAAACTTGATATTTGCTCTGCTGAAAACATTGGCAATTTCTGGTACTGGGCAAGCCGAGCAATACGCCAACCACTCGCCCGTCATACGGGTACGGTCGGTTATTTTATTGAAACTGTCATAATCAATCTGTGCCTCGGGCGACAGATTCAAGATTATAACAGGCACTTTTGCCCGCTGAACAACCGGCAAGACTGTTGATGAAAGCGCATAAGTGGTTACATACAAAAAAATAATATCAACATCGGCTTGTCTAAATCTATGCCCTGCTTCAACCGCTTTTTGTGGTGTGTCTATCAAACCCAAATTGACAACCTGCGTATCGTAAGCTGTTAGTTTTTGAGCAACGGTTTCAACATAACCTTCCAAACGAGCCTGTAAACCTTCAAACTGAGGCCAATACGCTTCTAAGCCAATGCCAAACAAGCCTACTTTTAATGGATATTTTTGTTTCATTTTTTTTCAATTTTCAATAATCTAACTGGCCCCAAAAGCCCCGAAGGTTCGAGTTTCCAATCAGGTTTGATGGTAATATTTGTTTTGGTTAGGCGTTCATTTTGAGGCTTTCCTCTGTCGCCAATCAAACGGTTTCGCCATGTATTTACAACTTCTATTTCCAGAATATTCCCTTTTTCTTTCAGCAATCCAGCCACCGAAACTTGATATGGCGGACACCACAAAATACCCAAATCTTTGCCATTCACCTTTACTTTGGCTATTCCTACATCTTTGACAACACCTAAATCTAAAACTCCCTGCCCAGACCCGTCTGACCGTCCAATGGGAGAATTTAGGTCGAATGTAGTCTTATAAATTGCTTTGCCTGAGTAGTATTTGATGCCGTCCTCTGGTCGGTCAGTCCAGCTAACTAATTTATCAAAAATCACAGATTTAGGCCCGCCCCATTTTGTATCAAAATCGACCTGCCAAGAAGTACTTATTTCTTGAAATTCACTAAATTGTTCTACTTTTTTGAAACCCAATTGAGTTCCCCCTCTGGGGGTTAGGGGGCTATGAACAGACTTTCTAAATACCACAAAAACTGAACCATAAGGATTAAAACTTAAATCAATAAAAGTCCTGCCGTTTTCTTGATAAAAATGAGTAGCCTCGCTGATTTCGCCCGTAACAGGATTCCACAATTCTGGTTGTTTGCCTGTAATTCTAAAAGCGGCATTGAGTTCTATGATTTCTTTATTTTGATTACTAATAAAATAATAATCAACGTTTTTGGCTTGTCGGTGAATGTAGTCAAAGATTTTGCCTTTGGGTTTATTGATAAATTCACAATCGGCCAAAACACCTTTTTCTTTCAAAAAAGCCTTTGCCGACATTGACCGAATACCGCTTGTATTCCATAATTTATCAGCGATTTCTGCTCGCTCTTTTTCGGCTGCCGCACCACCTACCAAACTGGCGGTAGTCAATGGTTTTTCACCAACAATATTTGCCCCATTTGCTGTTAGTTCTTTTATTTTTCGTAAGGCTTTTAGTGATAAAACTTGATGGTCGGGCAGTGCCAAAACTTGATAAGAAACACCGTGTGGAAGATATATTTTGCCGTTTTTGACTGACAAATCCATCAGTTTGTCTTCGTTAATCAAATCATAGTCATAGTCAGGCAATGCCTTGGCGGGGTCGTCGTCTTTGTACCGCCCAATGTTGGGAACGTGGTCGCCATAATAATACAAAACATCGGCCTGCGACGTACCCGACTGCATTAAATATTGGATTCGAGTTAGATATTTAACGAACGGCGTAGAATAATTCCACCAAGTTACATTTGGATTAAAATGCGTTCCTGCAAAATATTCTTGCCCAGGCAACCCCATTTCTTTGGGCGAACACGTAAAAGTATGCAAATAAACGAGATTCAAACCTGCACAAAACTCATGGTCGGCAGAGGGTTTCATGTCTGCCCAAATTACATCGTTCCAGTGTGGCCCAATAGTTGTAAACGATTCAGCACCAACGAGTTTTTTATTAAAAATCTTGGCAGCACTGGCGGCTTGCTTCACAAAAAAACGATCAATGTCTTTGGAACGATGTGGCGAAGGCGACCAAAATTCTGACATCATTATTTCAGAATGTCCATAATTTTTGAGTCCATCAAAAGGCCCAGCATGTGGCCCAGCAGACTCAGGTTGAATACCTATACCATACCGTTTTGAACGCTCGGCAAACACTCGGTAATGATTGTCAGAAATACAATCGCTCAATGTTTTTCTTAAATCGGTCAAAAAACGATTGCTTGTTTCACGATTTTCAATAATTTTTCCTGCCAAAACAGGCAAATAAAGCAACGGGTTGTAGCCTCTTCTTTTTGTAAATTCATCTTCAAATCTATCCGACCAATTCATTCCACCAGCTTCAAAGCTATCTGTTTGCAAGTATTTCAAAGTTTTTCCTGCTCGTTTTCCAATCATTTTTAGCAACGGTTCAACGTTTGTGTCCCAGTAGCGATTAAAATGTTTTTCGCTTGTATAATCAATCACCAAACCTTGCCATTTGCCACTGGCCGTTGATACATCTCGACCTGTTGGTGTGTAGCCAAAACGAATAATTGTCCAGTTTCCTACAGGTGCGTTCCAATTCAAGATTCCATTTTTTACATATTCAGAAACATTCAGCACTTGATTCAGTCGTGCATCTTCTTCATTTTCAGAAGCTGGAATATCTGTTAAAAGTGGACGAGTTTCTGGCACCGACCAGCCCACTTCTCGAGTAGCGGCTTTGTTTTCAAAATCCCTGATTGGCTGCCGATTGGCGACTATTTTGGTAGGAATGGCCAAAACTACAATTTCTTGATAAAAACCCTCAAACCCTTTTGGTTGTGGCAAAACTTGTTCAATTTTTGAGCCACCAACAACATTAACTTCTGAAAAAACAACTTGCTTGGCCGCCTCAGCAAGCGTAATATCTGGCCCACCCAAATTCCAGCCACTCTGAATACTCAACGACAGCACCAATCCCAAACGCTCGGCTTCGTTGATGGCGTGTAGGTATAGCTCTCGCCAGGCGGGCGAACCAAACATTGGTCCTTCGGGAATATCGCCATTGCCCCGTTGGTTGTGGCCGCCTGCATCAAAAATACACGCCCCGCTAAAACCCTTTGCTTTCATCTCTTCTAAATCTCGGCTAATTGCTTCTTTGGTTACGTTTCCGTTGAGCCACCACCACCAGCACCGAATACCATATTGTGAAGGTGGTTTCTGGAATGTTTTATCCAAAATCTGGGCTTCTACGCACAGAGAAAAAAATAAAATAAAGAGTAAGAACAAGCTGCGTATTTTCATCAAGATGGTTTTTTTGCAATTTATTGAGAATTATTA
>JAYVJH010000492.1:0-2150 GCA_043769455.1 Runella sp.
AACACATCTATTGTGTATCTTTGCGCTTGAGTTATATGTGACATAATTTGCAACTTTTGGACGAGGACACAAATTAACATATATTCTTAGTAAAGACAAAGAGGAAGTTCGCTTCTTCTTTGTCTTTCAATTAAATGTTCTGTGATAACCTCGTTAGTTGCATTTATTACTTGAATCTAAGAAGTAAAAAGGTTAAGTGGACTAATTATAATTTTGGTCGCAATTTTGGTTTGTAATTATAAAAATTGAGTACCTTTGTTTTGCTAATTGTGTCTAATAATGTAGAATAATGAAATTGATATGAATCATAATTTACGACTGTGCCGTATTTTGACGGTATTATTACTAACAACAGTACTCGTTCCTGCCTTTGGACAGGGATTTGTTGATTTTACCTCTGGTACGAGTACACCATGGCCTGATGGTACTTTGCAGCGAATTTTCACTAATGTAGGTACTTCGCTTCCACCAGTTACTGTTACCGCTACCGTTAGCGAGCGCACGAGTGCGCTCATTAACGCCACCCCTCGTAACGACCCTCGTGGACTATGGCTCAATGCCGACTTTGCAAGCCGTACTAACGTTATTAAGGTAACTTTTTCGTTTAGTGAGCCTGTTACGAACTTGTCTTTTGGCATAAGAGGACTCGATAGAGAACAGACGTTCAGTAATTATCAAGACCGAGTAGCTATAGAAGCCTTTGACGATAGAGGTGTTGGTGTAGTGCCTGGGCTTGCATACAATCCATTTAAGGTATATGAGACTGACGGAATAACACCCAACATCAAAGTAGTTCAAGGCTACAGCTCAGATGAGTTTGATAGTACACTCACTACAATATCGTTTAGGGGGGCAGGTATCAAACAAGTGGTATTGACCTATGATTGCGGGCGTGATGTACGAACTGGTGAAATTACGGCGCAAGGTATCTTTCTGACAGGACTGTCGTGGGCAAATATTGTACCCGTTCAGCTTATGTATTTGAGGGGCAAAGCCGATAACAACCGTACGCAACTCAACTGGGCAACGGCAACAGAGCTAAACAGTGATTATTTTGGTGTACAAAGAAGCGTGGACTTAAAAGAGTTTGCTGACATTGGTCAAGTAAAAGCTGCTGGCGATTCTAAAATAAAGTTAGAGTACAGTTTTTTGGACGAAGCCCCACTGCCAGGTATCAATTATTACCGACTTAGACAAACAGACAAAGATGGTACAAGTGAATATTCAAAAATTGTGGCCGTTAATGTGCAGGGAGATGATACTCAGTTTGCTATTTATCCAAATCCATCAGATGGTCGTACTATTCAGTTGCAATTTAGTAATTTGGAATTAGATGGTCTAAATTTAATTGACATGGTAGGCCGTGAAGTACCGTTTAAGATAAGCTCGGCATCGAGCAGTAGTGTTACGCTGTCTCCTTTGAGAGAACTAAGTAGTGGTATTTATTTTGTGAGCTACAAAGATATTTCATTGGGTAAAGCCCGAGTAACCAAAAAGTTGATAGTCAGCAAATGATTCAATCACAATATGATGTTATAATTATAGGCAGCGGCCACAATGGACTTGTGGCCGCTGCCTATTTGGCTCAAGCCCAGCTAAGGGTATTGATTGTAGAAAAAAACGATTACGTTGGTGGAGCCACAACTTCTCAAAAATTATTTCCAGACTACGATGCTCACCTATCTCGCTACGCCTATTTGGTGAGTTTATTTCCTGATAAAATAAAAAAAGAGTTAGGGCTAACACTCAATCTAAAACGCCGACAGACCGCTTCTTTTACGCCTTTTGAGAGAAACAAAAAAAACTGTGGTCTCTTGATAAGTAATGAAAATGAATCATTGAACAAAGCACAAATCAATGAACTCAATGTAAAAGATTATGCTGGACTGACCGAGCTGTATGAACAACAAAAACAGTTTGCCGAAAAAATCTGGGATAGTTTTTTAGAACCACTCAAAACAAAAGACGACTGGAAAAAAGTCTTTGAGGACGATACTGAACTGTGGAAGTTGATGGTAGAAAAACCCATCGGACACCTAATAGAGAAGTACATAGAAGACGATATATTGCGTGGTATTGTACTGACAGATGCTAAAATTGGTGTTTTTGCCAATGCTCACCATACCAGCTTATTACAAAACAGAACCTAT
>JAYVJH010000493.1:0-8943 GCA_043769455.1 Runella sp.
TCGGTTTATTATGGACGCTACAAAATAATTCCAATACATAGCGAAATTATCCAGTTCTGCGAAATGATTGGTTTTGACTTTATGGGGTCAATCATTTGGCAGAAAGCAACCACGATGAATACAACAGGAGGTGCGAGCATAATGGGCAGTTTTCCTCATCCAAGAAATGGTATCGTAAAATTAGATTTTGAATATATTTTATTGTTCAAAAAACAAGGAAATGCACCAAAACCAACGATTGAGCAAAAGGCAAATTCTGCGATGACAAACGAAGAGTGGAACACGTATTTTAATGGTCATTGGTATTTTTCAGGTGCAAGACAGGACAAGCATTTGGCAATGTTTCCAGAAGAGTTGCCTAAGCGTTTGATTGAAATGTTTTCATTCCCTAACGAAATAGTTTTAGACCCTTTTATGGGGAGTGGAACAACTGCTTATGTGGCGAAAATGTTAGATGCGGCTTAAAAATTTGAACTATGGTTGAATCGCTTGTACAATGGACTTTATTGAACAATAAAGTTGATTTGGGAAAATATTTAGACTTTGATTTTGCGAAAATTATAGGTCAAGAAATAACAACTGATTACGGTCGTATTGATTTTGTATTGGCAAATTCAGAAAACCGTCATTTAGTTGTTGAATTAGAAACGACTTTGAACAGTAAAGCAAAAATGGATTATTGTTTTACCCAAACGTTAAACTACAAAAATGTAAAATTTTCGGACAGGACAGATTATTGCATTTTGTTTGCCGATGATACAAGTCTTAAAAATCAAAAAATAATTGAAAAATTTGGATACGAAAACGATATTTTAATCCAAACATACTCATTAGAAAGTATAAAAGGGCTTTATACCCAAACTGTTGAAAGATTAAGTTTAAATGTAGGATTAGCGTTACCAAACCCAAAAAATTATACTATCTGCTTTCTTCGTTGGCTCAATAAAATCATGAAAACGTTTGCGGACTTAAATATAAGGGTATTGACAAGCAAAGAGATTTTTATTCCATTTGAAAATGTAAACGGTAGTCGAACTAACTTTAACTGTTACGAAAGGCTGGCATTGGATTTTGAGTTATTTAAAATTGAAAAATCAAAATATCATTTAACAGAATATGGCGACATTTTCGTTAAAAATATTAGTCCATTTGTCAATAATATCAGTAATGTGCCGTCAGTTAATTTGACAAATGAGCAAAAAAGGTTATTGCTCAAAATCTTAACGAATGGAAATTGGGACGATAAAATTCACAAAGTAAATATTTATTGGTTTTTAAGATTTATTGAAATTACGCACGGGAATTGGCTACCGAAAAAGCACACTTTTGAGCAAGATAAACTGGATATTGCAAGAGGTATTTTTAGCGTTTCGTATAATGGTAGAACAATGCACGAATTTTTAAGTTGGTGCTCAAATTATTGCTTAGAATTAGGGTTAATTGAAAGGGTAAAATCTACGACTGATTACGACCAAGTTTTTTTAACGCCACTCGGGGTAGAAGTCAATAATATTTTTAGTTTAGATTTGACACTCAAAAGAAGTAGAATGAATTTAAGTTTTAAATTTCTCGAATAATGTTTACAATAAAACACATTGAAAAAGCAATAAACTTCAAATTAGAAGTTTTTGAACCAGAAATCAATCCTGACCTGTGTGGAGACATTGATTATTTGGGCTATGTTACCGAAAATACAGCATTTGGAATACAAATTAAACCAGTAACGGCAAAATCCAACTTTGGTAATTATTCTGTTTCTGAAAGAATGAAAGCCAGTTTTGATAATTTTGAAGATGACTTCAAAGGCAAAGTTTTTATCGTTTACAGTTTAGATGGTGAAATAGCCAACAAGGACGTAGTCGAACAAATCAGAACAGAAATTGAAAGGCAACAGAAAAACGCCAGCAGGTAGTATGGGTTTGGCAAAATGGGGCAGAAGGAAGTATCTGAATATGGTAATACTATAGATATATGTATTATATTTCGACTGACGTATTTCAAATCTCCCACTTCGTCAAGCCCTTTCCGATAGTCATACATTTAGTATTATTTAAAGTCTCTATGCTTAACAAACTTCGTGATTATTTTGGATTTTCTCGCCAAGAAGTTCGGGGCTTTTTGGTACTGGTTGGCTTGATGCTTGTGCTGTGGTTTTCGCCACTGATTTACGACCGTTTTTATGTTTCCGACAATGCTGACTTTACAATTTCAGACCGCCAGACTGCCGATAGTCTGGCGGCTGTCTTAGATAATATTAAACATGAAAAACGTAATTTTGAAAAATACGAAAAATACAATCAGGCAACTCAAAACCCCGAAAAACCGTTTGTACTCACAGAGTTTGACCCCAATAGTGCTGATTCCGAACAGCTACAATCGCTGGGTGTACCTCGTTTTATAGCCGAGCGAATCGTCAAGTATCGCTCCAAAGGCGGGCAGTTTAGAAAAAAAGAAGATTTGAAACGTATTTATGATTTTCCGCCCAAATTATACGATAAATTAGAACCATATATTTCGTTAAATACCGACAATCAGAGTGTTAAAGTCGATAATAGATTCCCTGAAAAACCAACATTTACTGAAAATAAACCAGTTTATGTCAAACCAGCTATTGTAGTTTTTGACATAAATAGTGCAGATACAACCCAGCTCATCAAACTCAAAGGCATTGGCTCAAAGTTGGCGGCTCGTATAGTAAAGTTTCGAGATGGTTTGGGTGGATTTATTTCGACCAATCAATATAATGAAGTATTTGGGCTTGATTCGTTGGCGTTGGCAGAGTTAAACAAGTTTAGCGTTGTACGGTCTGAGCCTCAAAAGATAAACGTAAACACTGCTACTGCCGAAATCCTCGACAGACATATTTATATTTCGGCCAAGCAAGCGCAAATTATTGTTCGGTACAGAGAGCAGCATGGTAGCTATAATTCGCCAACTGACTTACTGAAAATCAAAATATTTGACGAAAAATATATTGACAAAATAAAACCTTATTTGGCCTTTTGAGTAGTAAAGAGATTTGGTAGTCCTATAAATGTAATGCTCAAAATGCCGTTGCATGGTGTTTTCACCTGCAACACAACCTTACAAATATAGGACTACCAGAGATTTTAGTATTGGGTACTAAGAGTGTTGTAAATAATTGATTTATAAGTATTTAAACCAAAAGTCATTCGCAATATTTTTCGTTATCCGTTTTTCATTATTCACTACTTCGTTCTTCGTTTGTGGCCACATCGTTTGGCAGTTTAGTAGTCTCTTCTTCTGTGTCTTCGATGTCCAACCGTGGGAAAAACGTACCCTGAAATACTAAGATGGTACAAACGCCAATAAAAATACACGAGTCGGCAAAGTTAAAAATAGGCATCGAAAAGTACTTGCCACCCCAGAGCGGAATCCAGTCGGGCATATATCCTTGCCAAAAATCAAAGAAAATCATGTCTATTACCTGTCCATGAAACCACGGCGAGAGCGAGCCAATCGGTGCATTGTCGAGCAATACACCATAAAAAATGCTATCAAGCACGTTGCCGATCGCACCTGCAAAAATCATAGCCATGGCCCACAAAAGGCCACTTTTTGCATTGTGTTTGGCTAAATGAACAATATAGTACCCCAAAAATCCAGTAGCTATTAGTCTAAATATTGTCAAAAATATTTTACCTAATGGGTGTTCGAGCCTCATGCCAAAGGCCATACCTTCGTTGGTGATGTAGTGTAGTTTGAGCCAGTCGCCAATTAGACGAACTTCGCCACCCGTGCCTTGGTACATATACCGATGTACTAACTGCTTAGAGAGCTGGTCGATGACAATAAGCAAGACGGCAAAAAGAAAAAAGCGACTTGGATTTTTGGCTGGAAACATTCGGCTGGGAATATAAGAGTTGTGAAAGATGGGTATAAAGTATATGATATTTGATGTATTTATTATGCCATATATCAAATATTATACATCATTCAGTGCGCTTTTCGTCTTAATACTTCTTTTTTGATAAGTAAAAATTCTCTGCTACTTTGGCCTGCAATAGATTTGTTTTCGGCAGCCCGACGAAACAAGTACGGCATTACCGACTGAATGGGGCCATAAGGCACATATTTGGCAACGTTATAACCAGATTTGGATAAATTATAAGAAATATTATCGCTCATACCCAGTAGTTGTGCAAACCATACGTGGTTATCGTTGTGAGCAATGTCCATTTTATCCATTAGTTCGGCACAGTAAAGACAGCTTTTTTCGTTGTGTGTTCCCAAACAAAAAGAAATCACGTTACGATTTTGAAGACAAAACACAATCGAGTCATCAAAATCTCTATCAGTATCGGCTTTGGTGTTGTGTATTGGGTCTTTGTATTCTTCTTCGTGCGAGCGCAGCCGTTCTCTTTCAATATATGCACCACGCACCAGTTTGGCACCCAGTAGGTAGCCCTCTGTTTTGGCTATTTTTGTTGCTTTTTCCAAATTTCCCAGCATATCGGCACGGTACATTTGGTATGTGTTATAGACTGTTGTGGTCGAAGTATTGTATCTTTTCATGGCACAATACGCCAAATCGTCAATTACGCCCTGAATCCAGCTTTCTTCGGCATCAATAAACAGGCGCACATTTTGTTCACAGGCTTTGGCACACAATCTATCGACACGTTGCTTTACGTTCTGAAATTGTAGCTGCTCGTTGTTTGTCAGCTCATAGCCTTGTTGGATTTTTTCTAAAAGCTCTGTCGAAGCTACGCCAGTAATCTTAAAAACAGAAAAAGGCACGTCTTCTGACTGACTTGCCTTTTCGATTGTTTTTAAAATCTCTTCGGTCGTATGCTCAAAACTACTTTCTGAATCTTCGCCTTCTACCGAATAGTCTAATATCGTACCAACACCACCTTTTGAGAGGCTTTCTATGGTCTTATTACACTCTGTGATGGTTTCGCCACCACAAAATTGCTCAAAAATAGTAAGCCTAATGAGACTTTTGATAGGTAATTGTAATAAAAAAGCGAGTTTTATAAAAAAAGTACCTAATTTTACAACCCAAGCCTTATTCATTAGGTTAAATAACCAATAGGCTTTTTGGAGCTGAAAATTAGATTTAGACGAAAAAGCCACAGATGTGTCCTCTAATTCTATTTTGGCTCGGCGCGAAGTAGCAGTAGCTTGCATAACTTTTTGGAACAATAATTAACAGTTAGGTTTGTTTGAGTTTCATAAAAACAGTTTGCAAAGTTACAAACAAAAAAGTATTCAATTTGATTGTTAGACCTGTTAATTTTTTATTTTTTTATGAGTGCAACCTTAGATATTGTAAAAATGAACTCGTGGATAGACACAAATGGCAAGCCGCTTATTATTGCAGGCCCATGTAGTGCTGAAACTGAGGACCAAGTAAAAGAAACTGCTCGGCAAATAAAAGCCGAAGGCTTTGCCAACGTGCTGAGAGCGGGCGTATGGAAACCACGCACTCGCCCAGGTTTGTTTGAGGGTATAGGCGAGCCTGCACTCAAATGGCTGATAGAAGCCCGTGAAGAAACTGGTTTGCCGATAGCCATCGAGGTAGCTACGCCAAACCATGTTGAGTTGGCACTCAAATATGGTATTGATATACTATGGATTGGCGCACGCACAACCGTAAATCCTTTTAATGTGCAAGATTTGGCCGACTCGCTGCAAGGTGTAGATGTACCTGTGTTGATCAAAAACCCAGTAAATCCAGATTTAGCTCTTTGGATTGGAGCATTTGAGCGTATCAATCGGGCGGGTATCAAAAAACTGGGGGCTATTCACCGTGGTTTTTCTAATGCCCAAGAAACCAAATACCGCAACTCGCCAATGTGGAATATTGCCATCGAACTCAAAACAAAATTTCCAGATTTACCACTCATCGGTGACCCAAGCCACATGGCTGGCAAGCGTGAATATTTGTACGAACTCACTCAACGTGCGCTCGACCTGAACTATGATGGCTTGATTATTGAGTCGCACCGTGACCCAGATAAAGCGTGGTCTGATGCAGCGCAGCAACTGACACCAGCCAAATTGGGCGAAATGTTGCAAGAACTGCACGTTCGTAAACCAGAATATGGAAACGACTACCAGAACGAACTCGAAAACTTGCGTAGTAAGATTGATAATTTAGACCGTGAATTATTGGAAATTCTCTCAACTCGTATGTCGATGGTTGAGAACCTGGCTGACTACAAGCGTGAAAACAACGTAGCCGTTTTCCAGATGGACAGATGGAGACAGTTGCGTAAAAATCGTGCGGAGTTGGGCAAGCAGCTAAACTTATATCCAGATTTTGTGGAAGAACTTTTTGAACTGGTCCACATGGCCTCTATCAGAAAACAAACCGAAGTGATGGCTTCAGAGACGGCTTAGTTTTTTATATTTTAGATAGGTATATCGGGCGTTGTCTTTGGCAATAATATAACCATAACGACCGTCCAAGAAGCCGAATCTAAAAATATATTCAGACAAAAAGCGAAAGATTGGACTGAGATAAATTTTGTAAAAAGGGGCTTTCTTACCAAAGAAAGCCCCTTTTTTGGCAAATAGCGTGCTATATCGGTCGGTTTTGGCATAAAATTGCTCAACGCTATCGACCGTGTAATGATAAACGTAGCCGTTGAGTTTCTGGATTTGATGTTCAGGCTTCAAGGTCAGTCCTTCGTGTACGGCATCGGTGTTCCAGTCTATTTTGGTTTTGTCAAACAACCTAACGTGCGCCTCTGGATTCCAGCCACCAAACTTGATTAGTTTTCCACAAAAAACAGTTCTAAACGGCAAATCAAAGGCATCAAAACCTGGCTCGACCTCAAAAGCGGCTTTGATATTGGCCGCCAGCTCGTCCGAAACCACCTCGTCGTCGTCTATCGACAACACCCAGCGGTGTTTGGCTTGCCGATTACCAAAGTTTTTTTGTAACGAATACCCCTCCCATTGTTTTCTGAAAACTCTTGCGCCTCTTTGGGCGGCTACTGCTTCGGTCTGGTCGGTACTGTCAGAATCTATTACCACGACAACGTCGTCGGTTAGTATTTTAAGGGCATCAATGGTTCGGCCAATTTTTTGTTCTTGGTTTTTGGTAATTATTACGGCAGAGATGTGGGGCATTGCTTACTATTAAAAATACTTAACAAAAGCACTTATAATTTTTTGAACAGTGGGGGTGTAGGGTGGGTACAAAAAGCTCATTGTACCAAAGTTACGTGTCATTACGCCTCGCATATTTGAAAACTCTTGAAACCCAAAATATCCATTCGATTTGCCAATGCCACTGTTGTTTACCCCTCCAAACGGAATCTCGCTATTGCCAAACTGCAACAGTACTTCGTTGATGAGGGTGTCGCCAGCGGTGGTATTATTCAAAAAATAATCAATATTTTTTTGATTGCTACTATTGATATACAACGCCAGTGGTTTTTCTTTGCTGTTAATATAGTCGATTACTTCTTGCTGGTCAGAATAAGTCATAATTGGCAATAGTGGCCCAAAAATCTCATCTTGCATCACTTTCATGTCGTCTGTTACGTTCGTTAGCAGTGTTGGCTCCATAAAATTAGTATCGGCATTGGTCTGGCCGCCCATGTTTACGGTTGCACCTTTGGCTACGGCATCGTCCAAATAACTTTTGAGGCGGCCAAAATGGCGATTGTTTACTATCCGAGCGTAGCTGTCAGACTGTGCCACTTCCTGACCGTCAGTTTTATACATCTTTTTGATAGCCGAGCTGTATGCTTCAATAAATTCGTTGTGTTTGCTCTGATGCACAAAAACATAGTCTGGTGCTATACACGTCTGGCCGTTGTTGAGGCACTTGCCCCAAGCCATTACTTCGGCGGTTTTTTTGATGTTGGCCGTTTCGTCCACAATCGAGGGCGACTTGCCACCGAGTTCTAACGTAACCGAAGCCAAGTGGTCGGCGGCGGCTCGCATCACGATTTTGCCAATGGCGGGCGCACCCGTAAAAAAAATATGATTGAACGGCAGTTTCAGTAGTTCGGTAGCCACCGAAGCATCGCCCTCAAAAACCGCTACCTCGTTTTCTGGAAACAAGTCGGCTATCATGTTTTTGATAAATGCCGAGGTGTTTGGGGTAAGTTCAGACGGTTTGATTATGACAACATTACCAGCCGCAACAGCCGATGTAAGTGGCTTGACGGCCAGAGCCAGCGGGTAGTTCCAGGGCGAAATAATAAGGCAGTTGCCCTTAGGCTCGTGCTTGATATAGCTCGATGTACCAATAACGCTCAACGGCGTAGGTACGTGCTGGGGTTTGAGCCAGCCACTGAGTTTGTTGCAGGTAAATTTTATTTCAGAATTTAGCCCATACACCTCGCCAATCAGTACTTCGGCTCGTGGTTTGGCAAAATCGTCAAACATCGCTTTTTCTATTTCCGTCAGGTGCGCCATGATGTAGGCTTGCATACGTTTTAGTTTGGCAATGCGCTCTTTGGCAGTTGTGAGTGCTATTGTTGGGGCATTGAGGCGTTGCGCCTCAAATACCCTTTGCAGGTCTGCGTAAGTATTGGTTTGGGTTGCGGTCATGGGGTTGTTGGGTTATATTTTAGTGGGATTGAGGTACTTTAATTTTGGTACTTTCAAAAAGTCAGTATCATTGTCAGGTGGGTGGTGAATAGTGAAAAACGAATAATGAAAAATATTACAACTGTTTAGTAATCAGATATTTAAAATAAATAAAATCTTGTTCATTTATACCTAACTGCTTGAATCTAAGGAATCAAGTCATTAACAACTGACAGGTAAATTGAGTCAATATCCAGAGAACTTATCATTAAACGAGCATTTTCTGTAAGTCGTTTTTGGAAATATTTAGATACAATATTCGTATCAATCAAATAGTTCTTTCCCATTCATTTCGTAAGTTTTCAAGCGAATCAGCCAATTCATTTTTTTTACGTTCGGATAAATTCTCCCAAATACCATCAAAAT
>JAYVJH010000494.1:0-1980 GCA_043769455.1 Runella sp.
GACCCAGAAAAAGATTTGGATTTAAAACTCCAAATGAAGTATTTTCGCAAGCAATCCAAAATGACGGACAAGTTGCATTTATGACTTGAATCCGCCAAATATAAAGTTGATATTGGCCCAATGCTTTATAAAAATCTGTCAGCGGCGAAAGCCCCAGAAAACTTTTAATTTCAACAGCTATTTTAGTATTATCTTTTTCAGCAGCAATAACTCTCTCTGCACCTAAATCGATAAAAAGTTTACGCTTTGATAATTTCAAAGTAAGGGGATCATGGGTGATAACCCAACCCTCTGCAGCTAACGCATTTTTGACCGTCTCGTGAAAAATATCTTTTGCCATACAATTTTAGTACCAATATAAATCAAACATTTTTCCCTTTCAACCTGTACGGCTCTTAACCCAGTTGCAATTTGAGATTTTTTTGTGATTATCCATAATAAATAGTATATTCGCCCCTCAAAAAATATAAAACCAAGAAGCACACTGCTATAAAATGACCAACTCAGAACCCCCAGACGGCCATGGCCGCCAGCCTCTCAAAAAGGCAATCAATACTTTTCAACTGTGGGCGATTGCCGTAGGAATGGTTATTTCGGGGATTTATTTTGGTTGGAACTACGGCTGGGCCGTAGCTGGCACAGTAGGTTTTTTGGTAGCGACACTTATCGTTACGGTACTTTACATTACCTTTATTTTTAGTTATACAGAGCTTACGGCAGCCATTCCCGATGCGGGCGGGCCGTTTGCTTATGCACGCCGAGCCTTTGGCCCCTCGATGGGCTTCGTGGCGGGTTTTGGTACACTCATTGATTTTGTAATGGCACCACCAGCCATTGCTTTTGCGTTGGGTAGTTATGCTCATTTTCTCAATCCAAACATTCCTATTTTAGTTGTTTCAATAACCGCCTACGTCTTGTTTATTGGTATCAACTTATTGGGAATCAAAGAATCAGCCAATTTTTCGTTGGTCATAACCGTCCTGTCGGTAGCGGAGTTGATTGTTTTTATTTTGATTGTATTGCCCTATTACAAAACCGAAAACTTTGTTGCACATTCTATTCCAATCTCCGCTTCTGGGGTTTTTGCGGCCTTGCCTTTTGCCGTCTGGTTTTATATTGCCATTGAGGGCGTAGCGATGATGGCCGAAGAAGTCAAAGAGCCAAAAACTACAATTCCCAAAGGTTATATGTTGAGTATTGCTACATTGGTAATATTGGCTTTGGGAACGATGGTGCTGTGTGGTGGTGCTGGCGACTGGCGCAAGGTAGCCAATATCGACTATCCACTTCCCGAAACGCTCTCGCTCACACTGGGTCGAAATAGTATCTGGACAAAAGCCTTTGCAAGTTTGGGGCTTTTTGGGCTTATCGCTTCGTTTCATTGCAATACCCTTGGCTACTCACGTCAGATTTATGCTCTTGCTCGGGCTGGTTATTTACCCAATATTTTGTCAAAGATTCACCCCCGTTTTAGTACTCCACACTGGGCGTTGTTGGCGGGTGGAGCGGCTGGCATGCTGGCTTTGGTTAGTGGTAGCACGGTGCAGGTCATTACGCTGTCGGTATTGGGGGCGTTGGTGATGTACATTACCAGTATGCTAAGTTTGTTGGCATTGCGCCGCACCGAACCCAACTTAGAGCGGCCATTCAAAACCCCGTTTTATCCTTACTTCCCCATCGTTGCGCTACTGCTGTCGGTACTATGCTTGGCCTCGGTTGTGTATTTCAACAAAATGCTTAGTATTTTGTTTTTTGGCACACTATTGGCTTCTCTTATTTTGTTTTGGCAAGTGGGTATTCGGTATGTCAAACGGCCAGTAGAATCGTTGAATTAGATAAAGACAAATTATTTTAATTTTATGCGTATTTATGCGTATATTTTTGTGCTATAAATTACTCTACCCAGCTTTTTTTAGGTGTTGATAATGAGGCACTTGCATTTTTATCCACCTCAAAAGGCCGAGTATTCTATTTTCGATT
>JAYVJH010000495.1:0-1559 GCA_043769455.1 Runella sp.
TCATTATGTCGTTTTGGCGATATTTTCTGGACGGTCGAAGTACCCGATATACATTTAGAAACAGAGTTATATGCAGGGCTTTTTGTTTGTTCACATAGCAAAAACACACTTGAAACTGGCACTTTCCGAAACGTCCGTATTACAGTTCCTGCACCCGCAAATCTGATTGCCTACAAAGAGTATTTGGGTAGCCACCTCGAAACAGTGGATTTATCAAATGGGCTTCGTCAAATTGTTTATTCAGAAAATGCGTCTATCCAAGCACCCAACTGGACAACCGACAGCAAGCGTCTGATTTATAATAAAAATGGGCTAATATATCAATTTGATCTGCTGGCGGCCAAAACTACTGAAATATTTACCGATACCATCAAACAAAATAATAACGACCACGTACTTTCGTTCGACGGCAAAATGTTGGGTTTGAGTAGTTCGAGCAACGGAAACAGCTATGGGTCAAGGATATATACAATGCCGGCCACAGGTGGCAAGCCCAAGCTCATCACACCCACAGGGCCATCGTACTTGCATGGCTGGTCGCCAGACGGCAAGTGGCTCACTTATACTGGCCAACGCAACAATGAATTTGACATTTATAAAATACCAAGTGTTGGTGGCCAAGAAATACAACTGACAAACGCCAAAGGTTTGGACGATGGGTCAGAATATAGCCCCGACGGTAAGTATATTTATTTTAACTCTACTCGCTCTGGCACAATGCAAATATGGCGAATGAATCCCGATGGAAAAAACCAAGAACAAATCACAGACGACGAGTTCAATAATTGGTTTCCGCATATTTCACCAGACGGCAAGCAGATTGTATTTATATCTTACACCCAAGACGTAAAACCCGACCAGCACCCGTTTTATAAGCACGTTTATTTGAGAACTATGCCTGTTGGTAGCCACAAACCCCGAGTAATTGCATATTTGTATGGTGGCCAAGGTTCAATCAACACGCCGTCGTGGTCGCCAGATAGTAAAAGAATTGCTTTTGTGAGCAATAGCAAGATGTGAAATATATCGCTATTTACTTTCGTTCATAATAATATAAACTAATAGACGAAGCTCTGCCGATTTCACTCAATGTAAAGTAGCCTTTTCCAGATTTTTCAAAACAGACAGCTTCGCCTTGTGGTTCAAAAACATAAGGCAGCGACTTGTCGTGTTTTCTAAGTAGTGTTTGGGCAAAAGTTTCACCCGTTTTTCGTTGCCAGTAATATATGGCCGTATAACCCCTAACTATTATTTCTTTACCGTCTGTTGAAGTTGCGCCACCCGTTAGGTCGTTACCAATCGTCATTTCGCCCATTTTCTCGGCGGTTGTAAGTCTGTCGGTTGCTTGTGGATAGGGTAATCGATACAAGCGAGCCTTTGCCAAAAATTTTGTAACAACATAAATATCTTTGGTGAGTGGGTCTAAAAGTATAGTTTCAGAGTCAAAAGCCCCATCTGGCAGCTTAAATCTAATAGCATCTATTTTAGGTACAGAAACTTGTAGGTTGGCTGGTTCGGCCAATCGATAAACAACCCGCTCGACTCGGGTGTTTTCGTTT
>JAYVJH010000496.1:0-2661 GCA_043769455.1 Runella sp.
TTGTGAAATAGCTTTGTAAGTTATCCATTGTGTTCTTTTTTGAAGGTAAATTTACACCGTTTTTTGCCATTTAAGAAATCTGTAGAGTTTTCAGCAATTTAACTAATTTTACTCAGAACCTGAGTAGTAACTTTAATTCGTAGTTTTTCGATTTTTGCAAATTTAATCTTGTCGCTTACATCATTTTCTTTGACCTTGCTTTGAAAGTGTTTCAAATTAGAAGAAGCTAAATTACTCGTAATAATGTATCTGAATTGACAGCCATTATTTTTTGCGGCATTGATAATTTCAGTTGAATGATCATAAGCCCATTGTAAACTACCTGTAATAACACTTGTAACTAAGCCAGAAGACTTCAACTCAAGATCTTTACAAACATATGCCCTTAACACATTTTCTGGTAGTACAGGTGTTTTCATGGCGTTGTCTGTTTTACTAAAAATTTTTTTCCATACTTGTTCAGCTAATCCAAAGGGCAATAATTGATTATCCTTTATCTCAGAATATGCACTTTCTAAATATAGTCTGTTCGTATATGAATATACCGTGTCGGTCACTTCAAATGTTGCTTTGTCAATATATACTTCTATCCTCTCTTTATTATTTGTTGTCAAATTTTTGAATCTCCCATCTCTAATATCTTTAAAAAATTCGACAAGATTGTGCGTAGAGGTGTTACTTATTTTCTTATTAAAAGCATTTGGGTTAAACATTCCTTGCCCTCTTTGCTTGAAGCATTTTACACATTTATCCTCTGAAATATATTTTAGAATACCTACCACTAATAGGATATGTTCTTGGTTGTTTCGGTCAAAGTTAAGCATCTGAATTGGTGTTTAGGTACTGTTTATCAAAAAAAGAAAAAGATAAGAAATTTACCAAAATTGAGGGAAAATATTGATTTTCTTCAATTTTATTAGGAAAACTTATTTTTCCTAAAATACCCTCACAACTATTATAATTTCTCAAAAGTCCCTTCTTTTTCTTTTCTTTTTCTTATTTAAGTTATTGATAATCAATATTTTGCATATTAAAAAATCACCTACTACATTTGTGTCATCAACCACCTAAAAAACTCAAAAGACATGAAAAAGCAAAACAAAACCACGAAAACCAACATAATAAAAAAGGCAGCGGGTGATAACTACAATGTCTTTGAACTCAGAGTTCTACTAAATTTCATTGATTATTTTGACATTCGACTTTAATCACAATAAACACAAAAACAATGGAAAACACAATGACAGATGAGCAATTTGCCGAAATACTGAATAGTATTGAAAGCGAACCCCGAACTAATGCGCCAGCAACTTCTACGGATAGTAGTAGTATGCCACCGATGAGTAGTAGTGCAGGCAACTCTCAACTACAAGAACCAGTGAAGCAGACCATGCAGTCATTACAAACGTACTTGAGCGATGCCCAAGATATCGACCCCGAAACCCGTCGCTTGATGTTAGAAAACAGAACACTGTTACGTCAGTTGTTTCCTAACAAAACCGATAGGCTGATTGACCAAATGAAGCACAACATGATTCGGTCATCGTCTGAGTTCAGACTTAACCTATACAAACTCAACGCTGACTTTTGGTTAGATAATGCACGAGAACACATGAACAGCGCAATGAAGATGACCAAAGCGGAATACCGTGAAAGGGTATCGGCTTTCATGATGCTAAAACTCGAGCAGCTATCCCGTGAGGTCAAGACTCGCCAGTTCAATTTTATTGAGATGGCAAAAGAGAAGATGGACTACGCTCGTTCATTAGGTAATTATCCCGACATTCAAAGGGGCTATTTAACCATTATCCAAACCGAACAGCAAGAGTATCTCGAGTTTTTACAGCGTTTGATTCGGCAATTTCAAAACATAGTCGATGAGGAAATAAAAAACTATCGCATTGGCTGATAATACACTCTATTTCACAAGGTCGGCATCGGGCTGATGCCGACCACAAACCAACAAAACAATGAAACCAAAATCTAATTTTCTACTCTGGTGCGTTGGCATCAGCCCAGATATCGCCGCCGAGCTAACGCCCTCGGAAAGGCTCAAAATGAGAATAATAGGAGCAACTCTTTTTATTCCTACAATCATGGCATCATTTTCGGGCGGTTATGCCATCTATACCATCTTTGACTACGACCAAAACATCGCCATAATTGGTGGTTTGATATGGGCCTCTATTATCTTTATGATTGACAGGGCTTTGGTGGCCGCAATTAAAAATTCGTTTTGGGCTATCGCTTTTAGGGTTGTCGCAGGTTTGATAATTAGCTTATCTATCAGCGAGCCGCCTGTTCTACAAATTTTTCATGATGCAATCACCGAAGAACAAGCCGATGTATTAAAAACCAAAAGCACACGTATTGATAGTCTATACGAAGTCAGAATCGAACCAATCCGCAAGGCAATAGACACTCAACGCATAGCTGTTGATAGTGCAAAGCACCGAGCGATAATAGAGTCCGACGGCACTGGTGGAAGCGGTAACGATGGTGATGGAAGAAACTACAGGCACAAAACAGAGGAGGCCAGTCGTTTAGAAACTGAATTTAAAAAAAGGCAGATTCAAGTAATAAATGCAACTTTTTGGTTAAATATTTGAATTGGACTTAAATAGCCATGTCTTTTTCTGGGTCTGTTGTTAATAATATTTT
>JAYVJH010000497.1:0-2830 GCA_043769455.1 Runella sp.
AAATATTATTAACAACAGACCCAGAAAAAGACATGGCTATTTAAGTCCAATTCAAATATTTAACCAAAAAGTTGCATTTATTACTTGAATCTGCCAAACGTAATTTTAGGTTCAAACAGAATATCACAAAAGATGAATGTTTAATATATTTTTGACAAAAGTGGCCAACACACGGCTGTAGTTATTCCAATTTCAGACTGGAATAGTATCAATGTACGTCTAAGTAATGCAGAGAAAAAAATATCTATCCAAAAAAAACCTTCCAATTTTAGAGGCTGTATCTCAAAAAAGACAGCCGATGATATGACAAAATATATAGAAAAATCAAAAGATGAATGGGAAAGAAATATATTTTAGATGCTAACACGATTATCGACTATGTTGGAGACAAGTTGCCGCTAACGAAAAAGCATTTGTGCCTTGCCTTTATTGTTTATCAAAGTGTTTGTAAGAAATCTTCAAACAATAAAACTTTCTTAAACTTTTGCTTTCTCAAACCTTCATATAAAGGCTTATCTCTCGTTAAAAGTATCAAGTCTAATTGCATTGCTAAGGCTACATAAGTTACATCTTTCAAGTCTATTTGTTCAAGTAATTTTTCAGACTTTTCAAGACTTTCTGGTTTCAATGTATAATTGGGCAAAATAGTGAGTTGGGAAAATACAAAGTAACTCCATTGCAAAAATTCATCTTCTTGTATTTTCGTTTTACTTTTTAGGACTTCTTTATGTTTTTCAAGTTCTACCAAAACGAAATCAGGAAGTATAAAGTTGTAGTAAGTCAAAAGTGGCCTGTAACTTGCTTTTCCACTAATTAGCATACTCATCAATATGTTTGCATCGATGACAAAATCCATCATTTTTGAGTAATATATTTGTGTTTTTCCTGTTGCCAAGCCAAATTTCTGGACATTTGCCACTCTTTGTCGTTTTCAAAGTCAGTAGTTTCCAAGTCTTTCAGTATGTCTTGTGCTGAAAGTCTGATGAGCATTTTTTGCATAAATTCTTGCAAAGAAAGCTCTATTTGCTTGTGTCCCAAAGTTTGCACAAAACTTTCTTCCAATTGTATTTTAAATTCTACCATTTTGTTATGAGTTAAATTCTGCACAAGATTACGAATTTTTTATTAGGTTTATTGCTTTCAGTCGTGTTTTTAAGGTAAGGCACAACATCTGAATTGGTAGTGAACAAACTGATTGACGAAGAATTAAATATCTCAATCATTACAAAAATAGAAGTCTTGGGATTTAATGGCAACGAGCCAGAAATGAAGAGACTGGAGGATTTTTTGGCTCTCTCAGCAATTATTTATATTGACGAGGCCGTTGCAAATCAGACTATTGCCTTGCAAAAAACACAAAAGATAAAACTTACAGATGTAATTATCGCAGCCACAGCAACGATAAACAACCTTGTACTACTTTCTCGCAATACCAAAGACTTTGGTGGTATTAGTGGGTTTGGAAGTAGTCAATCCTCATGTACTTTAAATGACGGTTTCAAAATTTCGGAAACTTCATTCTGTAATCTACCTTTACGTTTCCTTTGGTGATATCTGCGAGTTTTTTCTTCAATAGTTGTCGTTTAATGAGTGGCAGATAGTCGGTAAAAAGTTTCCCTTCGAGGTGGTCGTACTCGTGCTGCACAATTCGGGCGGCCATACCCTCAAAGGTCTCAATGTGTTCGTTCCAGTCTTCATCTAAGTACTTAATTTTAATTTTTTCAGGTCTATATACGTCCGACCGAATGCCTGGAATACTCAAACAGCCTTCTTCAAAAGCCCACTGTTTGCCCGTTTCTGTTATTACTTGCGGGTTGATAAACGTTCGTTTGAACCCTTCGAGCGTGGGGTCTGGTTCGTTATCGCCTTCGTTAAAAGGCGTACCGTCCACCACAAAAAGCCTGATAGCTTTACCAATTTGCGGAGCCGCCAGTCCCACACCCAGCGAGTCGTACATGGTATCGTACATATTGGCTATGAGGTCAGGCAGACCTGTAAATTCAGCTTTTAAGATTGGTTGTGCTATTTTTCTAAGAACTGGGTCGCCGTAGGCAATAATTGGTAAAACCATGTTATCGTAAATAATTTTTGCTTTCTAAATATGATTGTAATATAATGGTTGCACTCACCATGTCGATGTTACCTTTGATTCTGCGGTCGCTTTTTTTTGTACCGATAGCAATCATCGCTTGCAAAGCCATTTTACTTGTAAAACGTTCGTCGTGTTCGTAGATTGGCAAGTCTGGAAATGCTTTTTGTAAGTGCTTGATAAATATTTTGACTAAGTTTGTGTTGTTTGTATCAGTATTGTCTAATCTTTTGGGCATACCAACCACAAAACACTCTACCGTCTCACGCTCTGCATATTGTTTCAAAAAAGTCAGCAAATCGTGTGAGCGGACAGTTTCTAAGGCAGTAGCAATAATTTGAAGTGGATCGGTTACGGCAATCCCAGTTCGCTTAGACCCATAATCTATTGCAACAATACGAGGCATG
Organism: Runella sp.; assembly: GCA_043769455.1. Classification (GTDB taxonomy): domain Bacteria; phylum Bacteroidota; class Bacteroidia; order Cytophagales; family Spirosomataceae; genus JAYVJH01. The sequence goes on from JAYVJH010000497.1 coordinate 2,497, forward strand.
ATTGATATACAAATTTAAGATTGACACTACCCAGTAGAAACACCGTTTGTCCTCAAAAAAACGTTTTTCATAAAATATTTTTGCAAATATAACACAAAATCACCCTTGCTTTCGTTTATAAGTTTAAGATTTGGTGATATTGGACGGTTCGTTAAAATTTGTTAAAATTATAAAACTGCACGGCCTACCCAAAACCAAACTATATTACTTTGTTGTTTTGTCTTTAAATTATATCAATCAAAAAACCAAACCATATCAAACTAATGAATCAAAATTGGAAATCGTTGGCATTGGTCGGAGTTCTGTCCAGTGTTGTTACAGTTGGTAGTGTCAA